>USJP01000154.1 GCA_900555105.1 uncultured Coriobacteriaceae bacterium
TCCAGCCAGGGCAACACCTGCGACTCCGTGCTCAAGGACGAGTCCGACCCGGCCGGCGTGGCCGCCGTGGCATCCCTCATCAACCAGGACTGCTCGCACCGCTCGCGCCATGACCAGGTCATGCTGTGGGCCAACAACTCCGGCGAGGCCCTGAAGTGGCTGTGGGACCTCGGCGAGCAGGCCGGTGCCCAGATGGTCGACTCCACCGCCAAGTGGACGAGCGCCATCCAGAACATCGACGACTACGCCGTGAGCTACTTTGCCTTCGACTTCGGCCCCAAGCCCTACAACACGGGCAACGGCATGCAGGACATCTGTTCCTGGGCCGAGGGCCAGGGCCTCGAGGTCTTCTATGAGACGCCCGCCTGCCAGCTTGTTCAGGATGAGTCCGGTAACGTCACCGGCGTCATCGCCGAGAAGGCCGACGGCACGCACGTGCAGTTCAACGCCGCCAAGGGCGTCATCCTCGCCACGGGCGACTTCATGAACGACGACGACATGATGAGCTACTACGCCCCCGAGATGGCCAACATCTACCGCAAGCAGCACGGCCGCACCGGCGACGGCCACAAGATGGCCGTGTGGGCGGGCGCCAAGATGGAGGATGTCTGCCCCACGCGCGTCCTGCATGACTTCGACGGCGGCCCCGGCGCCATGTGCGACATGCCCTTCCTCGCGGTGAAGGACGACGGCAACCGCTTCTGCAACGAGAAGCGCTGCGAGATGGCCACGATGGCGAACTTCCTCAACGGCCCCGAGGACTGCGGCTACTACAACCAGATCTTCGACGCCGACTACATGACCACCTGCGCCGAGTGGCCCGGCAAGCTCTACGACGAGGAGGCCATCAAGGCCTACATGCCCGAGGAGGAGGGCGAAAAGGTCGGCGTGTACGAGGGCCTCATCGCCACCTACAAGGCCGACACCATCGAGGAGCTCGCCGAGAAGCTCGGCGTGAACGCCGAGAACCTGGTTGCCACGGTCGAGCGCTACAACGAGCTGTGCGCCCAGGGTGCCGACGAGGACTTCGGCAAGGCCGCAAAGTGGCTGGTACCCGTGCAGAACCCGCCCTTCTACGGCATGCGTCGTCACATCGGCCTGTCGGCCATCATGCTCGGCGTGAACGTTGACGAGAACATGCAGGTCACCCGCGAGGACGGCTCCGTCATCGGCGGCCTGTTCGCCATCGGCAACATCGCCGGCAACTTCTATGGCTCGCCCGACTACCCCATGACCGTGCCCGGCCTGTCCCTGGGCCGCTGCCACACCCAGGGCTACGTCACCGGCAAGTACGTCGCCTCGCTGTAAGACACGCAGTTCAACGCCCCGCATGCGAAACCGCTATTGGCTCGCATGCGGGGCTTTTTCATGCGCGGAGAAGGGTCAGCGACATTCCGGATGCGGCGAACGGCCGGTTTTGCGGCCCTCTTTTCTCTGCTCTCATCATCCGCAAGGCTCGTCTTCAAAACCATTCGTGCAGAATGGACCAGATTGCCAAACTCCGGAGGGTTGGCCGGGGGCTGGCACGCTACTCATGCAGATTCCCTCAGATGCAGTTGGACTCGACAGGCTGGGCGCCGCCAAACCAAAAATCGTTCACGCCACAAAAAACACCCCCATCTACCTGCTTAAAGTACAAAATGTACTCAGTTTTCCTTTTTTTGGCGAGGCTCTTTGGCCGCAAGTTGAGTACCGTCTGGGTACCCAACGTGGCCCACTCGTCGACGCTGCCGCGGCTATGGTGGAAAACGTCAAAGGCGAGGCGCCAAGGGGCGTCGCGAGGAGACGCGGCGAGTAAGGCACCTTTCGCCAGGCCATCAATCAAGGGGGTTCATCATGCAGGCATGCACGCGTAGGTCTTTCGCCAAGGGCGCCGTCGTCGCAGGCGTCGCTGGTGTCACAGCCGGTCTTGCAGGCGCCTGGCGCGCCCAGGCCGACGAGTGGGCCGGTTACACGCCAGGCACCTATACCGCGCAGGTCATGGGCCACAACGCGCCTTTTACCGTGACGTGCACGTTCACCCAGTATGCCCTGTCCGACATCGACTGCTCGGGCAACAACGAGACCATCGGCGTAGGCAAGTACGCGCTTGAGACGCTCGCCCATGAGGTCGTCAAGTCCCAGTCGCTCAACGTCGACGCCGTGTCGGGCGCCAGCATTTCGAGCCACGCGCTTCTCGGCGGCATCGAGGATTGCGCTGAGCAGGCAGGCGGCGCCGAGCAGCTCAAGGCCGTCGACGGTCCCGCCGATGTGGTCGAGGACTCCTACGACGCTGACGTCGCCGTGATCGGTGCCGGTGGCGCTGGCCTCGTCGCTGCCGTTGCCGCGGCTCAGACGGGTGCCAAGGTCATCGTGCTCGAGAAGATCGACATCAACGGCGGCTCCACCAACGTCTCCGAAGGCGCACTCAACGCCGTTGACCCGGAGCGCCAGGAGAAGCAGGGCATCGGGGACTCCGTGGCAACGCACTACGCCGCCACATGGGAGGGCGGCCACAAGACGGGCACGCCCGAGCTCATCGGCTACCTTGTCCACAACGCGCTCGACTCCGTGCACTGGCTCGAGAAGCTGGGCGTTCGCTTCAAGGACACCATCGGTTCGGCCACCGGCTCGCTGGGCCAGCGCAGCCACTACCCCTACACGCCTTCCGGCAACACCTACATCCGCACGCTCGTTGAGCAGTGCTGCTCTGAAAACGGCCTTCCCGTGCTCTTTTGGCGCGAGGTGCCCGTCGACGCACACGACCTGGGCGCAACGGCACAGGCCTGCCAGCCGCGCATCTGGCAGGCTTTTATGGTGCGACCCGGTACGGTCGAGCGCGGCATAGAGTTCGAACGGGCCCTTTATATCGCACGCCGCTCCATTGAGAAGCGCGCCCAGGGCATGGGCATGCCGCAAAAGGACGTCTTCTACGTCTGCTCCATGAGCGCTCGCGTCATCGTGTACAAGGGCATGCTGCTTGCCAGCCAGCTCAGGACGTTTTACCTGGACCTTTCCGACGCCACGGTCGAGACGGCCATCGCCTTGGTCCACTCGCGCTACTCCACGAACACCACGCCCTCCTGGGAACGCGCGCACCCTCAACGCTACATCGTGCACAACGGCGAAATCAACACGCTGCGCGGCAACGTCAACTGGATCCGCGCCCGTGAGGCCGACCTGTACTCCCCCATCATTCTTCGCCTTGACCGGGTGCTTCCCATCATCGACCGCGAGGGTTCCGACTCGGCAATCCTGGACAACGTGGCGGAGTTCCTGTACATGAACGGGCGCAGCCTGCCGCGTGCCATGAGCATGCTCGTGCCGGAGCCGTGGGACAATAACGACTCGCTCAGCGCCCGGCGCCATGACTTCGACTCCTACCAGTCGTGCCTCATGGAGCCGTGGGACGGCCCGGCCGCAATCGCATTCACCGACGGTGTGCGCATGGGCGCCGTGCTCGACCGCAACGGCCTGCGCCCCGCTCGCTACACGCTCACGCGCGACGACCGCCTGATCCTGGCCTCCGAGACGGGCGTGCTCGACATTCCGCCGCAAAACGTGCTGCTCAAGGGCGGCCTCATGCCTGGGCAGATGCTTCTTGTGGACCCGGCGCAGGGGCGCGTCGTGTGGGACGACGAGATCAAAGAGGACATGGCCTCGCAGCGTCCCTGGCACGAGTGGATTCAGAAGAACATGATTCGCGCGGCAAGCCTTCCGCTGCCCGAGGGGTATGACGCCGAAGGTGCAGGCCAGGAGTTCCCCGAACTCGAGGTTCCCGCAGGTGAGACGCTTGCCAGCATCTCGAACCGCTACGGGGTGTGCTACGAGGACGTCGTGTCGCAGATCGCCCCCATGGCGAGCAACGCCCACGAGCCCCTCGTCTCCATGGGCGTCGACTCGCCGCTTGCCGTGCTCTCCGAGCAGCCCCGCAAGCTCTACAGCTACTTCAAGCAGCTGTTTGCCCAGGTCACCAACCCTCCCATCGACGCCCTGCGCGAGAAGATCGTAACCTCGACCATCTCCTATCTCGGCAACCACGGCAACGCGCTCGAAGACACCAGCGCCAACTGCCGCCGCATCCGCCTGGAAGCCCCCATCATCGACCGAGAGATGTTCGAACGCATCTGCTCCATCAGGAAGACGGGGTTCAAGGTCGCAAAGCTGCGCTGCGCCTACCCGCGCGCCCATGGCGAACAGGGACTCCGCGAGGCACTCGACACCCTTGCCGAGCAGGCGTTTGAAGCTGTGGAGGCAGGCTGCAACATACTGGTGCTCT
This sequence comes from uncultured Coriobacteriaceae bacterium, assembly GCA_900555105.1. Taxonomy (GTDB): domain Bacteria; phylum Actinomycetota; class Coriobacteriia; order Coriobacteriales; family UMGS124; genus UMGS124. The sequence goes on from USJP01000154.1 coordinate 4,259, forward strand.
CCGACAGGGTCGTGCCCGGCGAAGTGCCGGTGCCGAGCCTTCTGGCCTTGGGCCGCGTGCATCACCATCTCATCCGCAAGGGCGTGCGCACCCGCACCGACCTGGTGGTTGAGACGGGCGACGCCGTGAGCACGCATGACTTTGCCATGCTTGTGGGCTACTCGGCAAGCGCCGTGTACCCCTACCTCGCCCATGCCCAGGTGCGCGATGCCGTGCGCAAGGGTCTCGTCGCCCTGCCTGAAAACAAGGCAATCGCCAACTTTGACAAGGCAGTGACGGCAGGCATCGTGTCCATCATGTCGAAGATGGGCATCTCCACCATCCAAGGCTACCATTCCGCGCAGATCTTCGAGGCGGTCGGCATCGCCGAGGACGTCGTGAACGACTGCTTCACGGGCACGGTCAGCCGCATTGCAGGCCTGAGCTTTGACGAGATTGCACGCGAGGCAAACGAAAAGTACGACCGCGCCCTGGCCATTGCAGGCAGCGCCGTGCCCAACCAGCTCCCCGACTCGGGCGAGACGGCCTGGAGGCCGGGCAAGGAAGACCACCTCATCGACCCCACGACCATCTTTGCGCTGCAAACGGCCACCCGCACGGGCTCGCAGGAGGCCTGGGACGCCTACAGCTCCATCGTCAACCGCCCCGGACGCGCCGTCGTGCTGCGCAACCTGCTCGACTTTGACACGCGCACCTGCACGCCCGTGCCCCTTGACGAGGTCGAATCGGCCAGCGAGATCGTAAAACGCTTCAAGACGGGTGCCATGAGCTACGGTTCCATCTCCAAGGAGGCCCACGAGGCGCTCGCCATTGCCATGAACCGCCTGCACGGCTTCTCCAACACAGGCGAAGGCGGCGAGGACATCGTGCGCGAGGTGCCGCTGGCCAACGGCGACACGGCGCTTTCGGCCATCAAGCAGGTGGCCTCGGGCAGGTTTGGCGT
>USJP01000155.1 GCA_900555105.1 uncultured Coriobacteriaceae bacterium
GGCTGTGGTCGGGGCGGCCTCGAAGGTCTGCTCGAACTCAGTGCCGTCGCCGTCTACAAGGGAGATGGTGAGCGGGTAGGTGGTTGCGGTGGGAACGTAGGGCTCGGTGGAAATTGCCTGCTCAGCGGCGGTGTCGGCGGGCGTATTCGCCTCCTCGGCGGGCTTTTCGGCATCAGCCCAGGCCGCGCGGGAGGCGACGCCTGCGAAAGCGGGCAGGGCAAGGGCCAGGCCGGCGACTGCGGCGAACTGGCGGCGGTTCATGCAAAGACGATCCATGTTCATCCATCCTTTCGTGGTGGAGGGCGCGGCCAGCGTGGGTATTCCGGCAGAATCCTCACGCCAGCCGTGCCTCGATATGACAAAAGGAATCTTTATCTAACTTATGGAAGTTGAACATAGCATACTCTTTAAAACATGGATAAATCAGACGGCTACCATAAACTGAACTCATCGGCTACCATTCTTTGTTATGGAAGGTTTACTTATGAATGCACACCCATCGGCACTGGAGCTGCGGCGCGCGTACGCCCAGCGGCCCTTCAGCGTGTTCGCGGTCAGCCGTCAGATCAAGCTTCCTGGTGAGTGTGCCCATTACTCGACCATACACTCGGCCATGATCTTTCCCGTGCGTGGTCGGGCGCGCTTTGTTCTGGGTGGGGAGTGCCTGGAGGGTCGCCGCGGCGTGGTCTTGCATGGTTGTCCGCACAAAGACCTGCTGTTTGAGGCTGTGGGTGACGAGCCGTTCGAGCACATCAACGTGTACTATGAGGCCAACAGCGACGAGACGGGCGACCCACACCACTGGATGATGCGACCCTTTGACTTTGTACCCGACAATTACGATGAGCTCATGGTGCGCGTCGAGGCCCTTGAGGCGCTCAATGCAGCCGCGACGCTCGACAGTCGCCTCAACCAGATTGTGGGCGCCACCAACCTTCTACGCACGATGTTCGATCCCTCGCCTCGCACGCGCGCCGACGAGCGCATGGCGCGGGCCCGCGCATACATCGAGACGCACTTTGCCGAGCCGCTTTGCCTGGATGACCTGGCTGCGCGCTATGGCATGGGGGCGCAGCGCTTCTCGTACTGCTTTGCGCGGGCCCATCGCGTGCGTCCCATGAACCTGCTCATCTCGCTGCGCCTTGAGCAAGCCATGCGCCTGCTGCAGACCGACATGCGCGTGAAGGATGTGGCCCATGCCGTCGGTTACGACGACCCCCTGTACTTCAGTCGCCTGTTCAAACGGCATTACGGCTGCTCGCCGAGCGAGGCCCGCAGGGACGTCGAGCAAGGCGTGGCCGCAGGGCTGAGGGACGACGGCTGATGAGGGCGGACCTTGCCGCAGAAACGGGATGGATTGGTTGACTTGAAAAGGAGCGCTGGTAGATATGCCAATTGTTGACAATGAAGACGAGCGCGAAGGAATCTCGTCCCTTGCGATTATGCATGAGGTGATTGCAGGGGTTTCCTGCGTTGTGGCGCGTTCGAGCGGCAGTGCCTTTGCGCCCGGCGCGCTTGTGGTTCTCGACGGGACGCGTGTGCTGCGCCGAGTTGATCGCCTGGTTGCTGAGGGCGGGCTTGACCCAGCATGCTTGCCGCTTATGGTGGGCATTGACCCCGACCCTGCTGACCGCGGCCTTGCGCAATATACCCCCTGGTCGCACCCAGCCTACAAGCCCGGCGCACCAGATTTCGGCGGCGGTGCCGAGGTGTTTTTGGCGGATACGGTGCTGCCTGTGGCCACGGCGTTGCGACGCGAACACCCCGAGGGACCTATTGGTCTGTTTGGCTACTCGCTTGCTGGCCTGTTCGGTCTGTTCGCCATGCTTAACACCGATGTGTTCTCAACGTATCTTCTCGCAAGCCCTAGCACGTGGTATCCAGGCATCGTGAACCGTGTCGCCCGGACGCCCCTGGCGTGTGACCCCCGTGTCGTTGTGGCTTGCGGTGCCAACGAGGGTCTCGATCATCCCGAGCCCATCGCCGGCATCCGCCAGGATACCGACCGTCTCGTCGCGTGCCTCTCGGAGCGTTTGACACGCAGACCCGTTATTGTTATCGACGAGCTCGATCATCACCGGGGCCTCGCCACCCGTCTTCAGGCCCTCCTCGAGCGCTGGGGGTAGGAGTCGGCGACAGGCATCTCCGCCCGCAACGATAAGGCTTGTAACGCTCGATGGACTAGCCGAAATCCGTTGCGGGCGATTACCCGTGCGCTTGCCGGAATATGCCCGGGCCTGTTATGGGCGATTACCTGCGCACTTACTAGAATATGGCCAAATCCGCCGCAGGCGATTGCCTACGCACACCGAGGAGAGGCCTATGAACATCGAGCTTGCCCTTGCGAACCTGAAGCGCCATGGTTTTGACGCCGTGTATTTCGAAACCGCTGCCCAGGCGGCTGGGTATGTTGCTGGCGAGCTCAGGGGTATGTCGGTGGGCATCGGCGGCAGCAAGACTGTCGAGGCCATGGGATTGTATGAGACCCTTGCCGAGCAGGGCGAGGCATATTGGCATTGGAAGCAGCTCACCGCCGAGGAGCGCGACCGCGCCGCGCATGCCCAGGCATATCTGAGCTCGGCAAACGGTATCTCCGAGACGGGCGAGATCGTAAACATCGACGGCATGGGCAATCGTGTGGCCTCTACCATCTACGGCCATGACCGCGTTGTGTTCGTTGCTGGCATTAACAAGCTCGCCCCCAACTTGCATGCGGCGATCGCCAGGGCCAAGAACGTCGCCTCCCCGCTCAACGCGCGCAGGTTCGGCAAGCAGACGCCCTGCGTCCTCAGCGAGCCCATGCGCTGCCATGACTGCAACTGCGCCGACCGCATCTGCCGCGCCACCGTCATCCTCGACCGCAAGCCCATGGGCATTGCCCGCATGGACGTCGTCCTCATCGGCGAAGAGCTGGGGTATTAAGAGGATGGACCAGGGGCGACGGCCCAGCGAGAAAGTCTGAAGAATGGAGGCGCGCGTCAGAGTCGGCAGCCCCATGGGGTTGGAGGTGTGGGCGAGGGTGGCCCACGCCAGCCGTTCCGCGGGTAGCCGGGATCGCCGGTTGCGGTTTCAAACAGGAAGGCCCCGCAGGAGTGCCGATGTTCGGCTTGCCTGCGGGGCCTTTGCAGAGAGCCTTCAGGGGGATGAGACTCTTAAGCGTTTACTCTACGCCGGCGCAGATGCGGCCCGCAAGATAGCCCTGGGTAAGGGCCTGGCCGTGGCTGTTGCCAGGCACGTTGATGGGGTAGTCGACCTCGGCCGTGCCTCCGGAGGTGTTGCCCACGGCATAGAGGCCGGGGATGGGGTTGCCGTCGAGGTCCTCGACGTTGAGGTTCTTGTCGGCCATGACGCCCGACATGGTGACCATTGCGGGGCTCGAGCCAGAGCGACCGCAGGAGCCGGAGAAGCCGTAGTAGAGCGGGCCCTCGATCGGAATCATCGCCTCGGCGTTCTTGCCGAACTCCGGGTCGCAGGTGTAGGTGCCGTCCTGGCAGGCGTAGCACAGGTCGTTGTAGTGGTTGACCGCGGCCACGAAGCCCTCGACGTCCTCGATGCCCAGGCCAGCGGCCAGGTTCTCAAGGCTGTCGGCCTTATAGATGCCGCCGCCCATGCGCTCGGCGGTGGTCATGCCGGTGATCTTGATCTGGCTGTTGACCTCGCCGGTCTCGATGTCGTACATCATGTCCATGATGTACTCGGGACGGCCGAAGTTGGGGCCGGTGTGCTCAAGGCCGCAGCTGGCGATGTGCTTGAGGTAGTCGCCGCCGATGATGCCGTAGCAGGCGCCCGTCTTACGCGAGCAAGCGTCGCCAGCAGCGGTGATGTTGCCCTCGTTGCAGAAGCGCTGCATGTTCTCGTCGAGCCACAGGTGGCAGTTGGCACCCCAGGTGCCGGAGGGGCCGCCGCCCAGGGACATGTGGCCGCGCGGGGAGGGATCGACGAAGCCGCCGGCCCAGCACAGCATCTTGACACCCGAACCGTCACCGGCGCAGGCCATGCCGCCGCCGTTGAAGTCCTCCTTGAGGCCGCCGGTGCGCTCGTACTTCTCCTGAAGCTCGTTGAGCAGGGCCCAGCACATGTCGGCGTTCTGGATGTAGCCGCCGGCGCAGGAGATGACTGCCTTGCAGTTGAACTTGACGTAACGGTCGGCATCGGCGTCGTAGACGATGACGCCGGTCACGGTGCCGTCCTCAGCCTGCACGACCTTGTAGCCCTTGTAGCCCAGGAACACCTGAGCGCCCAGGGTGTAGGCCTTGGCAAGGCAGGCCATCTGGACGTTGCCCAGGATCGAGGAGGCAGCGACGCCGCCGTGGCCCTCGCGGCCGTGGAAGTGGCCCATCATCTGGATGGTGGTGGCCCAGGTCTTCGTGCCGGGGGCCTTGGGGTAACCGGTGTGGTCGAGGCACTGGTTGTTGTTGTCGTAGAAGGAGGCGCAGGCGTCATAGAGAGCCTGGTAGCCGGCCTGGTAGCCCTCCTCGGTCGTCTCGCAGTTGGGGTCGACGGCAAGCGAGGCCCAGTCGATGTCGGCGGTGAGCTCCTTGACCTTGTCGGCGTCGAACATGGCCTGGACGATGATCTTGCCGTTGCGGGTCACGTCGTAGGTGTAGAAGGACTCGTCGATGTCCTGGGCGTAGGCGCCGCCTTCGGAGGAGTACTCGTTGTTGGTGAGGGCCAGGTCGCTCACGAGCTGGTTGTACAGGTCGTGGCGCTCGGAGTCCTCGACAGCCTCCTTCATGCAGGCGAGCATGTTGTCGAGGCACTCGCCGGAGTTGTTGACGTAGGAGGCAACGATCTCCTGGCTCACGCGGCCGCCCGAGCGGGTCGTGAACTCGTTGATGACCTCACCGAGGTTGTACTCGGAAAAGCCGGCGTTCTTCACGAAGTCGGCGTTCCAAGCGGCGGCGTCCTCGCCGATGTACATGAGGTAGGTGCTCTTCTCGCACATGGCGACCTTTGCGCCGGCCTCGGCAAGGGCAAGCGTGGCCTGCGTGCCGGCATGACCGCCACCGATGACGACGGCGTCGAAGTCGTTGATTTCCTCGGCGACCTCTACGTCGTCGGGCACGCCAAGCCAGTCGCCGGCGCCTGCGTAGCCGAAGGTACGTCCCTCAGCGGCAGCTGCCTCGCGGGCTGCGGGGACGTCCTTGGGGGCACCCATGGGGCC
>USJP01000156.1 GCA_900555105.1 uncultured Coriobacteriaceae bacterium
CGTAAAGGTCACTAGCACCTCAAGCTAGCGCGTCTGCCTATTCCGCCACTCCGACTTGCAACGCGAGAACTAACTATACAATACGAGACCATCTCTGACAAGCTCTGAATTGAAGTCTCTTCAGAACCAAAGAGTTGCTCACAATTCCACCATACATGAGCCTCGCACGCTAGGCCGAAAGCCAGCATCCCCCAAAGTCGAGCGTGTAATCGGCCGAGACCGCCAGGGAGTTGACGCGGGAAGAGCATGCAACGCCAGGACCCGCATACAAGAGGGGCACGACCGGCATGTCCTGGGCGATGGTCTGACACACCTCGCGCAGGACATCAAGCCTGGCCGCCTCGTCGGACATTTCCCAGGCCGACTCGAGCGCCTCGTCAACCTCGGTGCTGGCATATCCGCCCAGGTTGTCGCCACCCCGAGAATGGAAGAGACTGAAGAGCTCCGCGCCGGCCGCATCGCACGGAGGCAGGTGGCACACGAGGGCAAGCTCGAAGTCGCCCTCCTGCAGCCGGGAGAGGTACTCGGACCACGAAGGGGTGTCGACGCGCACGGTAACGCCTGCGTCATCGAGCTGCGCGGCCACCTCCTGACCCAGGCCTGCAAGCAAGCAAGGATCGCAAAGCATCTCAAGCTCATCCGTGCCCAGGACAGCGTCCACCTGATCGGAGAGACCCTTTTCCAGCTCGTTATCGGGAAGCTTCCAGGCGCGCTCCTCATAGCCGAGGTTCGAGGGCAGCAGCGCACCGTCGGCCGCACAGAGGGGGTCAAGACCGAGGGCAGTCGCCAGGACCTGAACGTCGAGCGCGCGTTCAAGCGCGCGGCGCGTCTCTGCCTGGTCAAACGGCTCACGGGCGCAGTTGCACACGAGCATGCAGACGCTTCTGAAACCCTCATGAGCAACCTGCGCGTCGGGGTTCAGGATACGGTCGGGGCCGGCGGAGCCCAACTCGTCGGACAGTGCGCTTGCTTGATCGACAGGCACGAGCGTAACGTCGAGATTGCCCGTCTTTATTGCCTCGCCCACATCCGTGAAGTCCTCGTTGACCTGGAACTGGAGCGCGTCGACATGGGCATTTGTCCCCCAATAGCTGGCATTGCGCACAAGATGCACGCCGGTGTCAGCTTGAGGGGCACCGTCAAGGCAGAATGGTCCATTGCCGCAGGGCACATCGCCAAATCCCCCCTCCGCCTTGAACGATGCGACGGACATGGGAGCGAGCTGCGGCAGGCTTGCCAGATAGGCGAAGTCGGGGAAGCTGTGCGCAAGGTTCACGATGAGCGTGTAGTCGTCGGGGCATTCCAAATCAAGCTGCGCCCCCGAGACGCCTGCCGCGACATCCTCGTATCCCACCACCATGGACAGGCACGACGCAAGCCCATGCCCACCATGGGCAACGAGGACATTCCAGGCGTTGGCGAAGCACGTTGACGTGACAGACTCTCCGTTTTGAAACGCCATGCCCTCACGTAGGTGAAAGGTAAAGCGCTCCGAGAAGAGGTCGGCCTCCCAGCTCGTGGCCGCCTTTCCCACAAGCGTCATCTGGTCGAAGTCATATTGCGTCAGGCTGTCGAACATGCAGCGGCACACAAGCCGCTCCCAATACCCCCAGGCCTCATGGGGGTTGACCGTGGAAAGTGGGGCGCTCTGACACGTGAGCGTACCGCCTTCAAGCACGCGGGCGGCCGCAGGGGCCCCCTGGTTGGCGGCGGGTCTCGCCTCGTTCACCACAGGCAGCTCGATGGGGCTGGAGCCGGGCATGACCCCGTTGAGGCTGCATCCTCCCAAGAGCGCAGCGCTGGCGCCCAAAAGTGCCGATGCGGCAAACCCGCGCCGGCTTACCATGCCCGTCCCTCGATCTCGCCTCATGCCATCTCCTGCCCGTCGCTCGTTGCTGAAAGTGTACCGTGAGACGGGCTCGCGGCGGAGCGCAAACGAAAAAAGGTGCCGACGCTTTACACGCCGGCACCCTCAGATACCTTGAATCTCTGGTTTGGAGCAGACCCTATGCCACACTGCCCTGCGGGAAGATGAGCATGAAGATAAGCAGGCAGATGATGAAGACAGCAGCGCAGATGATAGTGAGCTTGTCGAGGTTCTTCTCGACCGTGCCCGTGCCGCCCATGTTGGAGTACATGGAACCGGCGATCATCTCCGAAACACCCGTGCCCTTGCCGGAATGCATGAGAATGAAGACGACAAGGCCGATGCCAGAAAGGAACCAGATAACAATCAGCGGGATAAGCAGAGGGTTCAAGATGCGCTCCTCATAGTGCGGACTAAAGGTCTTAACAGTGAAACCGCAGGTAAAGCGAGCAGCGAAGGGTCAGCCGAGTCACTTGGGCCCAATCGCGGCACACCTAGAGCGGAAACAATAGGTGATTGTATCAGGAAACCTTGTGTTGGATAAGGCTCTTGCCCGTCCAGCAGTCCGGTTTCTCCAATCCTACAAGATCGATGAGCGAGGGAGCCACGTCGCAGAGCTTGCCGTGGGCGTCAGGCACAATCTCGACCCCGTCGGCAACGACGATGAAGGGCACGGGCGCCGTAGTATGGGACGTCACGGGGTGGCGCTGCCCATCCGCGTCGACCTTGAACATGCAGTCGCAGTTGCCGTGGTCGGCGATGATGATGGCAAAACCACCCTTGGCCCGCACGGCATCGACAACCTTGCCCACGGCCACGTCGGTGGCCTCCACGGCGCGCACGGCCGCCTCGACGTTGCCGGTGTGACCCACCATGTCGGGGTTGGCGAAGTTGACCACATACACGTCGGCCTTGTCGGACTCGATGGCCGCCTTGAGGCCGTCGGCAACCTCGGGGGCACTCATCTGCGGCTGGAGGTCGTAGGTGGCAACCTTCGGCGAAGCAACGAGCACGCGCTCCTCCCCCTGCTTGGGCTGCTCGACGCCGCCGTTGATAAAAAACGTCACGTGCGCGTACTTCTCAGTCTCAGCAGTGTGGAACTGGCGCAGGCCCGCAGCCGCGACAACATCGGCAAGAACGTTTTGCGGGTTCTCCTTCGGGAAGGCGACCTGCACATTGAGCTCGGGGTCGTACTCGGTCATGGTGACGAAGTTCACCTGCGGGGCACGGCCGCGCTCGAAGCCGGTGAAGTCGACCTCGGTGAAAGCACGGGAAAGCTCGCGGGCACGGTCGGGCCTGAAGTTGAAAAACACCACCGCGTCACCATCGACGACGCCGGCTTCGTCGCAGGCAAACGGCACGACGAACTCGTCGTAGACACCCGCCGCATAGCTGGCCTCAACGCCCTGGCGAGCGGGCTGGACGGCAGTGCCGCGGCCCAGGACGATGGCGTCCCATGCGCGCTGCACACGCTCCCAGCGGTTATCGCGGTCCATGGCGTAATAGCGACCCGACACCGACCCGATGCGGCAGTCGCACGCGCTCTTCTCAGAGATGTTGGCGCACGCCGCCGAAAGCTCGTCGAGATAACCCAGGCCGGAGTCGGGAGCGACGTCGCGGCCGTCGAGGAAGGCATGCACGCGCACACGCTGGACACCCTCGCGGGCAGCCAGCTCGAGCAACGCCAGGCAGTGACGGATGTGGGAGTGCACGCCACCGTCGGACATGAGACCCATCACATGCAGGGTGGACTTGCTCGCGGCGACCTTGCGGCAGGCCTCGACGAGCACCTCGTTCTCAAAGATCTCACCGGTCTGAACGGCATGGTTCAGGCGCATGAGCTCCTGCATGACCACGCGCCCTGCACCGATGTTGAGGTGACCGACCTCGGAGTTGCCCATTTGGCCTGCAGGCAGGCCGACAGCCTCGCCGGAAGCCTCGATGGTCGTCCACGGATACTGCGCCATGAGGGCGTCGAGATTGGGCGTGGCGGCGAGGCTCACGGCATTTGCCTCGCTGGGCGCAGCCCATCCCAGGCCGTCCATAATGACGAGGAGGGCAGGAAGCCTATACATGCAGCACCGCCTTCACGATGTCGATGAACTTGTTGGCGTCAAGGGCGTCGCCGCCCACGAGCACGCCGTCCACATCGGCGCATGCGGTGAAAAACGCGGCGTTGCCGGACTTGACGGAGCCGCCGTAGAGCACGTAGCAGCGCTTGGCGCAGTCCTGCCCCGCGACCTCGGACACCGCTGCACGAATCTGGGCGGCAACGTCCTGCACATACTCGGGCGTGGGGACCTTGCCCGAACCGATGGCCCAAACGGGCTCATAGGCAACGGCGAAGTCGCGACCTGCCAGGTCAAGCCCAGCAAGAGAGGCGCGCACCTGCTCGGTCACGTACGCAGAAGTGGAGCCCGCATCGTAGACGTCAAGCGGCTCGCCGACGCACACAATGGGAGCGATGCCGGCGCGGATGAGCGCGGCGGCCTTGGCAGACACCTGCTCGCTCGTCTCACCGTGACCATGCCTGCGCTCGGAATGGCCCACGATGCACCACGTGCAGTCGAGATCGGCGAGCATGGGCGCGGAGATGTCACCCGTGAAGGCGCCCGAGTCTTCCGGCGAGCAGTCCTGGCCGCCCACCTTCGCGAAGGACTTGTCGAAGGCGAGCACGTTGCTCACGCCGCGAAGCGCCGTGGCAGGCGGGCACAGGACGATCTCGACGCTGTTCTTCCAGGAACGCTCGAGACGGTCGTCGACAAGCTGGGCAAGCTGAACGGCGGCGCTATAAGTCTTGTTCATCTTCCAGTTGCCCGCCACGACGATCTTGCGCTCGTCTGCGGGCTGGGGCTGAGGGTGAGGACGACCGAAGCTAATCGGCATTGGGGATCGCCTCCACGCCGGGCAATGCCTTGCCCTCGACGAGCTCCATGGATGCACCGCCGCCCGTGGAGATGAAGGTCATACCGCTCTCGAGGCCGAACTTCTTGACGGCCGCGGCCGAGTCGCCGCCACCCACAACGCTCGTGCATGCGGCGTTGTCGGCGATGGCCTGACCCACGGCGCGGGTGCCGGCGGCGAAGGCCTCCATCTCGAACACGCCCATGGGGCCGTTCCAGAACACGGTAGCAGCCTGCGAGATGGCCTGCGCGTAAAGCTTGGCCGTTTCCGGACCGACATCGAGGCCCATCATATCGGCCGGGATATCGTCGACGGAGACGGTCTTGGTGTTCGCATCCTCGGCGAACTTATCGGCGCATACGACGTCGACGGGG
>USJP01000157.1 GCA_900555105.1 uncultured Coriobacteriaceae bacterium
CCGACGCTTTGGTGTTGACAGACACCTGGCCATTCTCACTGCATCCGGCACGGGCATTTGCGGTGCGGCGGCGGTCATGGGCATTGCTTCCCAGTTGCCTACCAGCGAAAAGGAAGCCGAGCGCCACGGCGAGGACAAGGTGGTGGCCGTGGCCATCGTTGCCATTCTTGGCACGCTGTTCACGCTTGTCGATATCGCTGTAGGGCCCCTGCTCGGCATGAGTGCCACGCAGTTCGGCGTCATGGCGGGTCGCTCCATCAGATTGCCCATGCCGTGGCGGCAGGTGGCGCCGGTGGCTCCGAGAGCCTCGACATTGCAATCATCACGAAGCTTTCCCGCGTGCTGCTGTTGGCCCCCGCGGCTATTGTCATCGGCGTTTGGTACCGCAAGGCCGAGGGCGTGGAGGCCGACGGCAAGGGCAGGGTGCCCATCCCTTGGTTCATGGTGGGCTTTGTTGCCGCCAGCGTCATCGGCACCTTTGCTCCCCTCACACAGGAGATGCTCGACGGTCTCGTTAAGGTGAGCTACTTGCTGCTTGGTATGGCCATGGCGGCTCTCGGCATGACGGTGAACTTCCGTGTGCTGCTTACGCGCGGTCGCAACGCGTTCGTTGCCGCGTTCATCACCTCAATCGTCCTGCTTGCCTTCGTCGCCGCCATGGCGCTGCTGTTCTTCTAAGTTCGCCTGACAGAGGCGCGCTGGGTCCCAGCCGCCACTTTTGTGCCGATACGCCGAAGGCGCACGCCGCTTCGGTCAAACGGGTACTATGACAAGTATGTGCGCGTTCATGCATCGGGCTGGACGCGATCTTACGAAGGGACTTGATAGATATGTGCGCTTCCGACGCACACAAACCGCAGGATGACAGCTTTCCTTACGTCATCCGCGACCTCACGGTGGACGACCTCGACCAGTACAACGCACTGTTGCGCTATGCCTTCCAGGTGACCGAGCAGGAGCTTATGACCGACGGTTGGAGCAACGACTCCATCAAGCAGTCCAAGTTCCCTGTCATCAAGCGTGCCGACATCTTGGGGTGCTACGACGGCGACAGCCTTATCTCGCAGTTTGCCGTCTACCCGCTGAAGATGAACATTTACCAGTCCATCTACCAGGTCGGTTTCATCACGAGTGTTTCCACCTACCCTGAGTATACTGGCCAGGGCATCATGGGCAGGCTTATGCGCCAGAGCCTTATGCGCATGCGCGAGAAGAACCAGACGCTCGCCATTCTCTTCCCTTACTCCATCCCGCTGTACCGCCACCGCGGCTGGGAGATCATTTCCAACAAGATTTCGTACAAGGTGCGCGACAACCAGGTACCTCGTCGCATGAGAGCCCCGGGTTACGTGCGCCGCGTACCCGATGACAACCTCGACTTCATGAACCTGCACTCCACGTTTGCCCAGCAGACGCACGGATGCCTGTTCCGCAACGCGCTGGCGTGGGACGAGTACTGGCGCTGGGACGAGGACGACACCATGGTCGCCGTGTACTACAACGTCGAGGACAAGCCCATGGGCTACATGGTGTACCTCATCAAAGACGATGTCATGCACATTAAGGAGATGATCTACCTCAACCGCGAGGCGCAGAAGGGCCTGTGGGAGTACATTCATGCCCACGACTCCATGATCGACGAGGTGCGCGGCAACACGTACTTCAACGAGCCCATCGCCTTCGATATGGACGACTCCGACATCGTGGAGACCATCCAGCCCTACATCATGGGGCGTATCGTGGATGTGGAACAGTTCCTCGAGCAATATCCCTGCGCGCCCGACGCGCACCTGCGCATTGCGCTCGACATTGAGGACTCCTTCATCGAGGAAAACACCGCAACCTACGTGGTGGAATTCTGCGAGGGCAAAACCGTCGTGCACGAGGTCTACCGGGGCACCGACACGGCTGCTCTGGCCTGCGATGCCGACAATGCGGTGGCCATGCAGCAGGAAGGCGAAGGCGCGGTGGTTGAGGCGGCCCGCCTCGAGCGCGATCCCATGCGGACGCACATGAACGGCTTTGCGCGCCTGCACATGTCCATTGGCACGCTTACCTGCCTGCTCATGGGCTACAAGACCGCCGCTCAGCTCTTTGAGCGCGAGCGCATCCAGGGCGACGCCGCCGGCGTGGAGGCCCTCGATGCGGCCCTGCTGCACGAATGCCCCTACATCTCGGACTATATTTAAGTGTAGGTTTCAGAGTCGCAGAGCAACCAGGAGCCGTTCCGTGCGTTCGCGGGGCGGCTCCTTTGTTTTGAGAGGCCTTTTTTGTCTCCCCTGTAACTATATTTGGTATCGCATCGTTTTGAGGACGCGTGTCTTGCCCGGTCCTGATGCCCGTGCCATCTGCTGGCCTCTCTGTCTTGACGAGGGTCAACAGTCTTGTTTACCAGCTTATTGTTTCGTAAACGAAAGTCGGGTATCATGTCTAAAGTATTTGTTCACCCTCGCGTGCACGAGCGACATCCCGAAATTGATTCTCAGGATGTCTTGTATGCATGGACACATGCAATTGTTGGTCGACAGCGTCTGGACGAACAGGTTGAGACTCACATTGTTGTGGGCATCGATGCAAAGTCCAGGCTTATGGAGATGGTCGGCATGCGAAATGACAGTGGTGACTGGCTTGTGTACCACGCGTTGGTTCCGCCGACTAAAAAGGTGCTTACGGAACTAGGGCTATAGGAGGTTGAAGATGAACCGCAAGGACCTCAATGAAATGTTTGGCGTTACAGAAGAACAGCTTGATGGATGGGCAGAGCAGTACGAACAACAGACGTGGGATGCTGGCCACTTGGGAAAACCTATCATAGGCAGGCCTTCAATCGCGGATGAAGAAGTACGGCCCGTTACGTTCAGGCTTCCGGTGTCAGCCATTCAGGCGTTAGCAGGCGAATGGTCGCACACGCTCTGACGAGCTGCGAGCAATGGTGGACGCTTATCTTTCCGTTGCATAGTTTCCCAAACTCAGTAGAACGAGAGTTTTATGACTGGACAAGACAAAACATTGGAATGTGGACAGGCGACCGAGTCGACCAATGAGGCTTCCGAGGTGCCGGTGCTCACGCATGCCGACTATGCGGCGTTCTGCAAGCAGGGCAATGCCCAGCTGCTTGCGTGCTGCGAGGTGGAGACGTTCCATGCGACGGGCCCGGGTGGGCAAGGCGAACACGGCCGACTCGGCCGTTCGCATGCGACATACGCCCACAGGCATCGTTGTTGTGGCGCGTTCCGAGCGCTCGCAGCTCCTCAACCGCCAAGCTTGTCTGACGAAGCTGCGCTCTGAGCTCGAGCGACGCTCCCGACCTCCAAAGAAACGCCTGAAGACGCGCGTGCCCCACCGCTCAAAGGAACGCCGCCTGCAGTCCAAGCACGAGGTCTCGCAGAAGAAGAGCCTGCGCGGCAAGGTTGATTTGTCGCGGGAGGACTAAGGGCTCGCGATAAAGAGGGGCGCCCTTCCGTGAATGAACGGGAAGGGCGCCCCCAAAGGAAACTTCTAGTCTTTGTCGGCTACTTCACGCCGTGAATGACGTCCATATCGTAACCGGCGGCGGCGACGTCCTCATCGGTGATGGGGGTCGTGGGCTCATACTTGCCCGTTGCGGCAGCAATGCCACAGTAGCGGCCAGAGGTCATGCAGTGACCGGCGCTCATGCCGCCCGTGTACATGGACCAGTCAGGCAGGCCGCACAGCTGGCCAGCGCCAAAACCCGTTGCCCACAGGTTGGGGATGACAGTGCCGTCTGCCTTAGTGACCTGGTAGTTTGCATTGACCGTCATGCCTGCGCACAAGGCGGAAACACGGATGTGCTTGTGAATGCCATAGAAGGGCGGCGTGTCGATGCGCTTCATGTAGCAGGCCTTCTTGCCGAAGTCGCTGTCAAAGCCGGCATCAACAAGCTCGTTGTAGCGATCGACGCTTGCGATCAGGGCATCGGCCGGAATGCCGAGGGCCTCGGCGAGCTCCTCGAGGGTGTCGCAACGGTGCGTGTCGATGAGGTACTCAAGCACGCCTGCGCCCGACTCCACAGAGCGGTCCATCTCGATGTCGGGCATATAGATCTCGAGCTTCTCGGGGTCGGTTGCCCTGCCGCCCCACTCGGTTACCTGATCGACGTAGTTGGCGTCGAAGATTTGCGAGTACCAGCCAGGCTTGGGCTGATAGCGCAGCTCGTTGTTGAGCTGTTCGAACTCGGCGTCCTCGTTCATGAAGCGCTCGCCGTTCTCATTGACGGTGAGGAAGGGCTCGTTGAACATGGGGCCGGAGTCGAAGTCATGCATCATGTGCGAGTGGCCCACGGGCACAAAGCCGGCACCGATGGCCATGGTCATGAGAATGCCGTCGCCGGTCTTGCCGACTTGCTTGCGGTCAAACTCTTTGACGTCGGGGCAGTAGCGCTCGACGAGGCTCTGGTTGTTCTGATAGTCGCCCGTGGAAACAATGGCGCCCTTTGTGGCGTTGAACTTGATGTACTCGCCAGCTTCGGTCTTGCCGACAACACCCGTCACGGCACCGGATTCATCCTGGATGAGCTGGACGCCAGGAGTGCTGTAATAGAAGTCGACGCCGCGCTCCTCGGCCAGCTTTGCAAGGGCGTTGATAAGCTCATTGTTGGTGTACGGCTTGGGCCCGAAGCGGTTGGAGCGCTTCGTGCACTTGCTGCCGTCCTCATACTCGAACGTGACCTCACCGATGCTGTAGGGCGGGAAGCCGGCTTCCATGGAGCGGACCTCCATCCAGCGCATGGTTTCGCCGGAGTGGTCATAATAGAAGCGGGCCAGACCACGGTCGGCGCGCCAATGACAATCCTCGATGAAGCCCTGCATGTGGTTCATGACGCCCTGCTCGTCGCTCTCGTCGAGCATGATGCCCGTGGAGGTGCCGCCCTGGGAAAGCGGTGCACTTTCCTTTTGCAGACAGCAGGCGGTCGCGCCCTCCTCTACGGCTGAAAGAGCCGCGGGGACGCCGCCGGTGCCGGCACCGATGACAACGACGTCGTAGGTGTACTCGGCTGCAAAGTCGGTAACGGGTGCGAGCTCAACGGGCGACTCGGCAAAGTCGGAGGCCTGCAGGCCCTCGGGGTAGACAACGTCGGCCGCGGCCTCGTCGGCCAGTGCGGGCATCG
>USJP01000158.1 GCA_900555105.1 uncultured Coriobacteriaceae bacterium
GAACCTGCTGCGCAAGGAGCTTGCATGGCTGGCTCGCGGCCCGCAGGCCAGGGCGTGCAAGCCCAAGTTCCGCACCAAGGCGGCCCATGAGCTGATCGACGACGTGCCGCCTATGCGTAACTCCATCGAGCTGCACCGCCTGGCTGTGAGCCGCTTGGGCAAACAGGTCTTCGAGCTCAAGAACGTCACGGTGGACTTTGGGGACAAGAAGGTCCTCGACGACGTGAACTGGCTTATTGGCCCGGGTGACCGCTACGGCATCCTCGGCGCCAACGGGGCGGGCAAGACGACGCTCCTCTCCATTCTCACCGGCCGCCTTGCTCCCACCTCGGGCACGGTGAAGATCGGCAAGTCCGTGAAGTGCGCGGTGCTCTCCCAGCGCCTTGACGAGCTCCTTGCCCATACCGGTGAGACGGTGCGCGAGGTGCTTGCGGGCCTCAAGAATCGTTACACAATCAATGGCAAGGAGTACACGCCTGCGCAGCTGCTTGAAAACATCGGCTTCGAGCCCGGTCAGCAGCTCACGCGCGTGGAGGAGCTCTCCGGTGGCCAGCAGCGCCGCCTGCAGCTCATGCTCGTGCTTTTGAGCGAGCCCAACGTCCTCGTTCTCGACGAGCCTGGCAACGACATGGATACCGACATGCTTGCGATCCTTGAGGACCTGCTCGACTCTTGGCCCGGCACCCTCATCCTTGTGACGCACGACCGCTATCTCATGGAGCGCGTGACCGACAACCAGTACATGGTCATGGACGGCAAGCTCACCCATGTTCCCGGCGGCGTTGACGAGTTCCTTGAGAAGCTCGACGCACATGAGCGCGCCGCAAGCGCGAAGGCTTCCAGTGCCGCCGCGTCGAGCTTGTCGGCTGCAAAGGCGGTGTCCTCCGAGGTGCAAAGTGGCCTCAGCCAGTCCGATATCTATCGTCTGCGCAAGCAGCTTTCGAGCATCGAGCGCAAGATGGACACGCAAAACGAGCGCATCGCCGCCCTGCAGGAGCAGATGATGGGCTTGCCCGCATCTGACTTCGAGGGCCTGGGCAAGCTGCAGTCGCAGGTGGACGCTTGCAAGGACCAAATCGACTCTCTTGAGATGGAATGGCTTGAAATTCAAGAACAGCTCGGGGAGTGAGGAATCCCAAGAGAGGGCCCCTGGCGTACAATAAGAATTTGCCCTGCTCCTTCGACTGAGAGGAAAGCATGCAGCAAGAACAGTTTCGCGTAGAGCACGACTCCATGGGTGACATGCAGGTGCCGGCAGATGCCCTGTGGGGTGCGCAGACCCAGCGCAGCTACCAGAACTTCCGCATCGGCACCGAGACGATGCCCGTCGAGATCGTGCGGGCGTTCGCCATCCTCAAGAAGGCGGCGGCTCAGGCCAACGTCGAGCTTGGCGTGCTGCCCTGCCGTGCCGGCGAGCTCATTTCGCAAGCATGTGATGAGATTCTTGCCGGCAAGCTTGACGGGGAGTTCCCGCTCAAGGTGTGGCAGACGGGTTCGGGCACGCAGTCCAACATGAACGTCAACGAGGTTGTCGCCAACCGCGGCAACCAGATTGCCGGCGAGCGCGTGCTTCACCCCAACGACTCGGTCAACCGCTCCCAGTCCTCCAACGACACGTTTCCCACGGCGCTGCACATCGCCTGTGTTCTTGCGGTGCGCGACGCGGTTCTTCCTGCCGTAAAGTCGCTTGCTGCCACGCTTGAGCGCGTTGCGGCCGAGCATGAGGGTGTCGTCAAATGCGGCCGCACCCACCTGCAAGACGCCGTGCCGATTGCCTTTTCCCAGGAGGTCAGGGGTTGGGTCGGCTTGCTGCAGAACAGCGCCGAGCAGCTCGAGCTTTCCCTTGCGCCCATGCGCAAGCTCGCTTTGGGCGGCACTGCCGTGGGCACTGGCCTCAATGCTCCCGCCGGCTTTGACAAGCTTTCGGCCGCGAAGATTGCCGAGCTTACCGGCGAGCCCTTTGTGAGCGACCCCAACAAGTTCGCCGCGCTTTCGGGCAAGGACGCAGTCGCGTTCTCCCACGGTGCGCTGCGCGGCCTGGCTGCCAACCTGATGAAGATCGCCAACGATGTTCGTTGGCTGGCATCGGGCCCGCGCCTTGGTCTGGGCGAGATTACGATTCCCGCCAACGAACCTGGCAGCTCCATCATGCCCGGCAAGGTGAACCCCACGCAGTGCGAGGCCGTCACCATGGTGGCGGTGCAGGTCATGGGCAATGACGCCACCATCGGTTTTGCCGCGAGCCAGGGCAACTTCGAGCTCAATGTGTTCATGCCTGTCATTGCGTACAACTACCTTCAGTCGGCTCGCCTGCTTGCCGACGTCATCCGTTCTTTCGAGGTCAACTGTGCATGCGGTATCGAGGCGCGTCGCGACAAGATGGACGCCAACCTGCACAACTCGCTCATGCTCGTGACCTGCCTCAACCCCTACATCGGCTACGAGAACGCCGCCAAAGTGGCGAAGTCTGCGTTTGCAAACGGCACCAGCCTCAAAGAGGCCTGCATTGGCCTAGGTTTTATGACTGCTGAGGAATTCGACAAGGTTTTCAAACCAGAGGAGATGATCTAGCGTGAACGTAAGCGAGGAGAGCCTGAAGCTTCACGAGGAGATGCGCGGCAAGATCGAGGTGTGCGCCCGCAAGCATATCGAGAGCGCCGAGGACCTGTCGCTGCTCTACACGCCCGGCGTTGCCGAGCCTTGCCGTGCCATCAACAAGGACTATCAGAAGTCCTGGGATCTCACCCGTCGCAACAACCTGGTGGCCGTTATCACCGACGGTACCGCTGTTCTCGGCCTTGGCGACATCGGCCCCGCTGCCGGTATGCCCGTCATGGAGGGTAAGTGCGTCCTGTTCAAGGAGTTCGGCGATGTCGACGCCTTCCCCCTGTGCATCGACTCCAAGGACACCGACGAGATCGTACGTACCATTCAGCTCATCTCCAAGTCGTTCGGCGGCATCAACCTCGAGGACATTTCGGCTCCTCGCTGCTTTGAGATCGAGCGCCGCCTCAAGGAGGTCTGCGACATCCCCGTCTTCCACGACGACCAGCACGGCACTGCCATCGTGACTTCCGCGGCTATGCTCAACGCCATGAAGGTAACGGGCAAGAAGATGGGCGAGATGACCATCGTCATCAACGGTGCCGGCGCGGCTGGCATTGCCATCGGTGAGCTCATGCTGCACATGGGCTTCGGCGAGGTCATCCTGTGCGACTCTAAGGGCATCGTGTGCGAGGGCGACCCGCGCCTTAACGCCGCCAAGGCCGAGATGGCCAAGGTCACGAACCGCAAGCATCTCACCGGTACCTTGGCTGACGCTCTCAAGGGCGCTGACGCCTTCGTGGGCGTGTCTGCCGCCAACGTCGTGAGCCGCGAGATGGTCGCCTCCATGAACAACGGCATCGTCTTCGCCATGGCCAACCCCGTGCCCGAGATCATGCCTGACGAGGCAAAGGCCGGCGGCGCCGCTGTTGTGGGCACCGGTCGCTCCGACTTCCCCAACCAGATCAACAACGTGCTCGTGTTCCCCGGCATCTTCAAGGGCGCCCTGGCTGCCCACGCTCCCCAGATCACCGAGGAGATGGAGATCAAGGCCGCTTACGCTATCGCCGACCTTGTGACTCCTGAGCAGCTCAACGCTGACTATGTCATTCCCAGCGCACTTGATAAGACCGTCGCCGCCGCTGTGGCCCAGGCTGTTGCTTCCTGCGTGAAGTAGGAGATATTGCCCGCTTGAAGCCAACCTGGTAAAGGTTGCATTGAAGACCCACCGAGCAGTTTCGCTTGGCGGGTCTTTTTTGTCTTGCTGCGGATGAACATGGTATTTACCTGGATGATTCACATATATGTATAGGCATATATACATATTACAAAGCTGGTTTAATCATTCCAAGATGGTGTGGGCACTGCAAAGAAAAGGGGCCCGCACTGATGTGCGAGCCCCTTTGCGTCGTGCGGGATGATGATCGAAGCGCGTTTACTTCTTGCGGCTCTTCAGGATGAGCACGATGGCAAGGACAACCACGACAACGCCGACGCCGGCTGCGATGTAGATGGGCGTGTTGTCAGTGGTGTCGCCCGTCTTGGCAATGCCGTTCTGCGGCTGGTTAGCGGCAGCGGTGACGGTGACGGTGCACTTGACGTTGTGACCCTGCACAGTGCCGGTGACCTCGAAGGTGCCCGCCTTGGCGTAGAGGTCGGCATAGTTGGCAGGCGTGTTCCACGTTACCGTCTCATTGGTGGTGCTGCCGTCAGACCAACGCACGCTGGCCGTGGCAGGCAGGGTGGGAGCGGTGCCAGCCGTGGTGGTCGCCGTCAGGTTGTTCTGGATGCCGTTGATGAACTTGGTGTCGGCAGTCTTCCACTGGGCGTACAGCGTGGCGTTACTGCCGAGCGTGAGCTGGCCACCGTTAACGATTGCGGTGCCGGTGCCGTCGGCTGCGGTGTTCCAACCAGCGAAGACGTAACCGTCACGCGTGAACGTAGAGGCGGGGAGGGTAACCGTGGTGCCCAGGTCGGCTGTCAGTACGTCCATGGCACCAGTGCCACCGTTGGCGTCGAAGGTGACCGTGCACTTCGTGGCAGGGGCGGCGACCCACTGGGCGAAGAGCGTCATGTTCTCGTGGATTGCGGGAGCATCCTGGGGCATGTACTTGGTGCCGGTGCCGTCGGCCGCGGTGTTCCAGCTGTCGAAGACCTTGCCGGCGGGAGCCGTGAAGGCGCTGCCGGGTACGGTGTACTCGGCGTCAGCATCCACGTCTGCGGGGGACATCTCGCCAGTGCCGCCGTTAGCGTCAAAGCTCACGGTAAAGTGCGTGACAGGTGCGGGCTCGACGTCCTTCCACTTGGCGTAGAGGGTCGTGTCGCCTGCGAGCAGGCCCAGGCTCGTGCCTGCGGGGTAGGTCTCGGTGCCGTCGGCGTTCGTCCAACAGTCGAACTCCTGGCCCTCGGGTGCGGTGAAGGTGCACTCGGGAGCGGTGTACTCGTCCTCGGCGTTAACAGTTACGGGGTCCATTTCGCCGGTGCCGCCGTTGGCCTCGAAGCTCACAGTGAACTGAGTGACGGGTGCGGGCTCGACGTCCTTCCACTTGGCGTAGAGGGTCGTGTCGCCTGCGAGCA
>USJP01000159.1 GCA_900555105.1 uncultured Coriobacteriaceae bacterium
AACCCGGCACGGCTACGGTCGACGGCGGCAACGTCGTGGTGACCTCCAACGGCGACCAGTCCCAGCAGGGCGGCACCGAGCAGGGCACGGTTGCGGGCGACACTTCCGCCCCGGTGAGCGACCAGCAGACGGCCGCTCCCGCCGCCGATGCGTTCACGCAGCTCACGACCGCTTACAACCAGCTTGACGGGTTCCACGGCCAGATCAGCTCTATCGCGACGGAGTTTTCCGACAACCTGGGCGTCAGCGACCTGTCTGACTTGCGCAACCGCGCGGCTGACCTCCAGGCGCAGATCAGCTCTGCCCGCGCGACGCTGCAGGCCGTTGCCGTCGACGCCAACTCTGCCTACGCTCAGACCAAGGCTGCCATCGACAACCTGTACAACGACCTCGAGATGCGCATCTCCGTGCTTGTCGAGGCCTGCGACGCCGATATCGCCGGCAATGACGTCTCCGACATCCTGAGCCGCGACAACGGCCCCGCCGACGACCACGGCCACACGAACAAGTACCTCATCGACTACGAGCAGAACTACGAGGCAGCTCGCCCCGTTCAGGCATAGCGAAAGACCGCAAGACTCATCTGAGGTACTGTAGTTTCTATAATGCCCTGTGAGAAGGGCCGGTCGCAACGTACAATTGCCGACTGGCCCTTCTTTTGAGAGGGGCATGCCAACGCACCATACGCACATTTCCTTCCAGGGCACGAGGAGCATTACCGTTGGATATCACGACCTTCAACAGGGCAAAACAGGCATATGACGCCAAGGACTGGGAGAGCGCAGTCATTCTCTTCTCGCAGTGCGGCACTGGTCCGGGCACCGGCGAGGCTTGCCATCTGTGCGGCAACGCCCTCATGCGCATCGGTCGTGTGCAGGAGGCCACGCAGGCCTATCGTGCTGCCCTGGCGGATTCCTCTTACGGCAACCAGGGCGCTGTGTACACGAACCTCGGCAAGGCGCAGATGGCCCTCGGTGACCTGCGCGGCACCATCGACTCGCTGCGGCATGCCCTGACCGACCAGAACTACCGTGGCGCCTACAAGGCTCACATGGCGCTTGGCGAGGCGTACTCCAAGCTCGGTGACTCGCGCAACGCCGGCACCGCGTACCGTCAGGCGGCCCTGGATCCCAACAACCCCGAACCTGCCAAGGCCCTCATCAACCTCGGCGTGAGCTTTATGCAGATGCGCCGTCCGGCAGATGCCGCCGAGGCCTACCGCACGGCCGTCGACTTTGCGTCGAACCCTCAGGAGCGCTCGCTCATCTTCGCAAACCTCGGCCAGGCTTACGTTGCGACGAACCGCATGGTCGAGGCGGTGTCCGCTTTCCAGAACGCCACCTCTACCGGCTATCAGCTCTCCGCTGCGGCCCAGGTCGATTTCAGCCGCGCCACGCAGGCCGTCCAGGCAATGGGCACCAACACCGGCGGCTACTCTGCAGGCATGGTCGATCCCACCTATGACCCGGCCGGCATGTCCGGCGATCTGCTCCCCAGCGCCGAGGACTCGGGCTTCTTCAACATCTCCGAGGCCGACATCGTGGCCGACCAGCGTCGTCGTGAGGCCTACGATCAGGTGAAGCCGCACCGTGGGCTCAAGCGCGCGCTTGTCGTCATTCTGATTGTGGTTGTTGTGCTCGGCGCCTGTGCCGGTGCCTATGCGGCAGGCCTGGGCATTCCTTCCCGTGAGGGCGTCATCTCCGACGTGTTTGCCGCCGCTGCAGACGGCGACAGCGCATCCGGCCTTTGGGCTTCGAGCGTTGACGACACCGCCCGCAACCAGGTCATGAGTTCCATCGAGGGCAACGGTACCGCCGAGGTCATCGGCATGGACGCAACGATGAGCGACTGCGTTGCCATTGTGCAGACCGCGCTTCCCCAGGGCGGCAAGATCACCTACCGTGTGAGCCTCGTGCGCCAGGGCATTGGTTGGAAGGTCTCCAACGTCGAGCGCGTCATCCTCTCCGAGACCGACAACACCTATGTCGACGCGTTCAACGGCGAGAAGGTCGTCTCCGAGGAGCAGACCGAGGCCGGCCAGCAGGCCGACCAGGCTGCCGCGCCCGCCGACCAGCTCGCCGAGGGCGAACAGGCTCCTGCCGAGGGCGAGCAGGCCTAGCAAAAGGGTCTCCTTCTGCGCTTGATGCGCAGTGTGAGTTGCATTAGCAGACAACGAGTGAAAGGCACGACAATGATCGAGAAGACTTACATCATGATTAAGCCCGACGCTGTGGCCAACCGTCACATCGGCGAGATCGTCAACCGCATCGAGCGCTCCGGTCTCACCATCGAGCGCATGGTGCTCGAGATGGTCACCCCCGAGCAGGCCGAGGCCAACTACGCCGAGCACAAGGGCAAGCCTTTCTACGAGGGCCTCGTGTCCTACATCACCTCCGGCCCCGTCGTCAAGATGGTCATCTCCGGCGAGAACGCCGTTGCCAACATGCGTCGCCTCATGGGCGCCACCGACTGCGCCAAGGCTGAGCCCGGCACCATCCGTGGCGACTTCGGCCTCTCCGTTGACCGCAACGTCATCCATGGCTCTGACTCTCCCGCATCTGCGGAGCGCGAGATTGGTATCTTCTTCCAGGCCTAAGCTCGCTTGGCATTTGACTTTCTGACAAGTTGAAGTCTTGCAAGCCCATCCCGCCTAGCGGGATGGGCCTACTTTTCGATTGGTGCGCGCATGTCGTTTCTAGACAACATCCTGGGCCGCAACGGTGCAGGCCTGGCAATAGACCTAGGTACCGCGAACACGCTTGTTGCCACGCGCGAGGCGGGGATTCTCATCAACGAACCCTCAGTTGTCGCCATCGACCGTGACAAGAATCGTGTCCTGGCGGTTGGCGCCGATGCGAAGCGCATGCTCGGCCGCACCCCTGGAAACATCGAGGCCATCAAGCCGATGAGGGATGGCGTCATCGCCGACTTCGACGTGACCGAGGCTATGCTTCGCTATTTCATTGGCAAGGCCTGCGGCGAGAAGAAGGGCCTGCTTGCCCCGCGTCCTCGTGTTGTCATCGGCATTCCCAGCGGCGTCACGTCCGTTGAGAAGCGCGCCGTTTTCGAAGCCGCGCTGCAGGCGGGCGCCTCGCAGGCGTTCCTCATCGAGGAACCCATGGCCGCAGCCATCGGCGCCGAGCTTCCCGTCGAGGAACCGACCGGCTCTCTTGTCGTCGACATCGGCGGCGGCACGGCTGAGGTCGCGGTCATTTCGATGGGCGGCATTGTCGTCTCCCGTTCGGTTCGCGTGGGCGGCAACGCCTTCGACCGCGCCATCCTTGAGATGGTGAGGGACACCTACGGCCTCAACATCGGTGAGCGCACTGCCGAAATCATCAAAATCAAGGTCGGCTCAGCCGCACCCCTCGACCGTGAACTCGATGTCGAGGTCAACGGCCGCGACACGGTGACCGGCATGCCCAAGACCGTGCGCATCGAGTCCGAGGAAGTGCGTCGCGCCATCCAGGACCCCATCAAGGCCATCGTCAAGGTCGTGCGCGAAGTGCTTGACGCGACTCCGCCCGACATTGCCAGCGACATCATGTACTACGGCATCCTTCTGTCTGGCGGCGGCGGAATGCTGCGCGGCCTGGACCGCCGCCTGCGCGAGGAAACAGGCGTGCCCGTCAATGTCTCGCCCACGGCTCTGGAGAACGTCGTCAAGGGCTGCATGGCGGTGCTCGACGCCAATGCCCTTTCGGGCTCATATACACAGGCATCGGCCTAAGTGCATCTAAGGGGGCGCTGTGACCAAACTTCCCAGCCTTGGGGCTGATGCACGCGGGGGGAAGGCGGCCTTCCGGGCGCTCGTGGTGTGCACGTGTCTATCCGCCCTGCTGATGACGGTGTATTCCCAAGAGGGATCAAATGGCCCCGTCCATATGCTGCGCGCGGGTGTGCAATGGGCCGTTTCCCCCTTGCAGAATCTCGGGTCGTCTCTGGCCAAGCCCATCGACACGTTGCGCACGAACCTCGTCAATGCTAGCGCCGACGAAGAGACGCTCACGGAATTGCGCGACCGCAACGCCTACTTGCTCTCGCAGCTCGGCGAATTGCAGCAGTACAAGGAAGAAAACGAAAGCCTCAGGGCGATGCTCGGGCTCGCTTCGTCGTTTGGCGCCTCGGGCGTCGCGGCTCAGGTTGTAACGGGCCCTCAAGACACGTGGACCCAGACGATCGTCATCAACCGTGGCAGCAACGACGGCGTGGGCCTCGACATGCCCGTGACGGACGGCGCCTCCCTTGTTGGCCAGGTGTGCGCCGTCTCTCCTACCACGGCAACGGTCCGTTTGATAAATGACCCCATGTTTTCCATGAGCGTGTCGGTGGGGGAGAGCGGCGCCGCGGGCATTCTGTCCGGTTCTGTGGATTCCACGGTGCGCGTCGACTACGTGTCCAGCGATGACGCGGTGAGCGTGGGCGATGTCGTGAGGGCGTCGGGGAGAAGCGACGTCTACCCGAAGGGTCTTGCGGTGGGTACGGTGGTAAGCGTGGTGAGCGAGCCCTCGTCTCTTTTCCAGGACATAGTGGTAAAGCCCTTGACGCAGGCCGCAAACGCCTCGGAGGTCTTTGTCATCACGGCATATGGCGCGCAGGTTGATGCAGTGTCGACCGACCAGGACCTTGAAAGTGGCCAAAGTGCAGGTGATGCCCAGTGATGCCGACAGTGCCCGATTCCTGCAGCTCGAAGCGTTCCAGTGTTTTGGTTGTGGTTGCCTGTGTGCTGGTCCAACTTTTGTTGGGCGGCCATGTGAGCCTTCTGGGCGCCGTGCCGAACTTCCTTCTGTGTGCGGTGTTCTTTCTGGCTCTGCGCAAAGGGGCTTTCGCCGGCGTCATTGCGGGATTTGCCCTCGGTCTCTTGTTTGACATGCTCGGGTCCTCCACGCTTGGGCTGTCGTCGCTGCTTGGCAGCATCTTTGCATTTGCCTGCGCGCACCTGGGCAAGCCGGCCCTTCTGCGCGAACCCTTGAGGGCCTGCATCGTCTTCTTTGCCGCCGACGTTGTGTACAACCTCATTTCCGCCGCCGTCATGGTGCTTTTGGGCACTATGGGGGCAACGATGGGCGAGGTCGTGGGCCTTGCGTTGCTCGCGTCCGTGCTCGACTCGCTCTTC
>USJP01000160.1 GCA_900555105.1 uncultured Coriobacteriaceae bacterium
GGAGCAGCCGCAAGCTGGAGGGCCGTAATGGCAGCCTCAAGCAGCTCGGTCTGCTTGTCCACGATGGTCTGGGTGGCCGTCTCATCGGCTAGCACTGCCTTGGCAGATGCCAGGGCGCCCTGCATGGCCGCCCAGCTCTCGGGCGTGTAATCGGCCTCGGTCAGGCCCTGCGCGCTGTCGACTGCGCCCTGAAGCGTCTTGCGCTCGACAACGGGCGTGAACTCGGCTGCGGGGCCGCCGTCTTCCTCGGCAATCGTGCCGGCCGGGATAGACGTGGTGGCAGGGTTATCAAGCACGCCGTTGTCGTTGAAGTGCAGCTTCTCGCCCTTGAAGGTGAAGGTACCGCTGCGCAACACGCCGTTGGTGCCGCAGTAGATGACGCGGCCGTCGGGCAGGTAGGTCAAACCGGTCGCCATGACACCCGTGTCGGCGTCAAAGTAGCGAGAGCCGTCAGAGAGATGCACAAAGCCCGTGACGCGCAGGCCGTTCTCGTCGTAGTACTTCACCACGCCACTCGGCAGGGTCACGAGGCCGGTTTGCATGGCGCCCAGCTCAGGCTCGAAGTAGCGCCACGCGCCGCCCACAAAGCACTCGCCGCGCAGGAGCCAGCCGCCAATGTAGTAATGCGTGTCACCGTCAAAGAACGACCAACCGTCGGGCTGGTATTCCTTGATGCCCGTGACGCCAAAGCCCCACTCGGCATTGGTCGCGTCGCTCACGAGGCGGATCTTTACGCTGTCGCCGGGAACCTTCACCGTTGCGCCCGCGAGGTCAGCGCCAGTATAGCGCCCCACCATGGAGCCGTCGGAGCCGTAGACCTCGACGAAGTCGTAGCCGCGCTCAAGGTACGTCTGTTTGTCAAATGTGACGGCAAGGCCCGTAGCACCAGGATCGCTGTACACCCAGGTATCGCATATGCCGTTGGCATAAGCGTGCGGGCTGGCAAGGTCGGTGGCCTTCGTCACCACGTGCTGGTTGCAGACGACCTCGACCTTCACCGTCTGCGTCACGCCACTGCCATCCACTGCAGCACACGTTACCGTGGTTGAGCCCTGCGCCACACCGGTGACGTTGCCGCGCTCGTCCACCCTGGCAACGGCCGGGTTGGAGGAAGACCACACGACGTTCTTGTTGTAGGCGTTGTTGGGAAGCACGGTTGCGAGCAGCGGCTTGACGTCACCCGCCTCCATGGAGACGCTTGCCTTATTGAGGTCGATGCGTGTTACCGGCTGCACCACGTCGACCGTGCAGGAGGCGCTCATCTTGCCGGCGGTGAGGGTCACCGTTGCCGTGCCCAGGCCGGCCGTGACGACCGAGCCGTCCTGTCCGACCGTCACGACAGAGGCGTCGCTCGTAGACCACGCGATGTCATCGGTGCAGTTGGAAGGCTCGACCGTGCCCGTGAGCTTCGCAGTCTGCACGCCGTTGAGCAGAAGCAGCGAGTTGTTGTTGAGCGTGACCTTCGTCGCGTGGAAGCGGTTTTGCACGAAGGTGAAGCCATGCCTGCTCGCATAGTCGGGGGCGATGGACTCCGCGTCACCCAGAATCTTGAGGCCGGCGATGTCCTCGTACACCGTCTGCTGCACGACCTGGTCTTTGCCGTCCTTGTCCTTCTGCGTGACGTTGGCCTGCTTGGCAAGCACGAAGGCGTCTTCGGCGATGCTCGTCACCGTGGGGGCGATGTCTACGCTCGCAAGCGCGGTGCACCCCTCGAAGGCGCGGGCACCAATGGAGGTCACGCCGTCGGGTATCACGACCTCGGCGAGGGCGGTGTTGCCCTTGAATGCCTCATCAGCAATGCCGGCCAAAACGATGCCGTTGAGCCTGTCGGGAAGCACAAGCTTGGCAGAAGCGCCCTCATAGCCCGTGAGAACAGCTTGCTGGTTTCCATTGAGAACATAGGTGTAGGTGTCCTGCCCCACCTGGGCCTGCTTGGCCGAGGCGGCGGGGGCGGCAGGGGTCGAGGTTGCATTGGCGTTGGAAGTCGAGGCCAGGTCGACCGAACCGGTGGACTCAGTGCCGGGTGCCTTGACGCTCACAAGCGTCGAGGACGAGCCCTGCGCCGTGGTGTCGGCCAGCGCCTCGGCCGGATAACCGGCTGCAAATAACAGGAGTGCAAGGGCCGCGACGGGAATGGCGGCGACTACGCGTCTACCCACACATGAGGCAGTTGCCATAACGGTCTCCTTTCATCGAGAAGGGGGCCCCACGCCGGCACCCCTCGGTGCTGCCACGCTTTGACGAACCCGTCACCGAGCTTCACAGAACTCGGGACATAAAATTATACATCTATCGTCAATATATGCCATAACCCGCGGTTATGCCATGACTCGTGGTAATGTAAGCCAATCGCAAAATGTTGCATTGCGCGCAAAAAGACGGGTTGCATCTCAGAAGGAAGGACGACAGCGGTGGGCATGATCGAACTCGAGGAGCGCATCAGGCGCGACGGTACGGTAAAGGCCGGCAACGTGTTGAAGGTTGACGCCTTCCTCAACCACCAGTGCGACGTGGAGCTCTTCGACCACATGGGTGCCGCCTGGGCCGAGCACTTCGCAGGCAAGCCCGTCGACAAGATCCTCACCATCGAGTCGTCCGGCATCGGCATTGCATGCTGTGTTGCCCGCCACTTCGGCAACGTGCCCGTCATCTTCGCCAAGAAGACGCTCTCCATCAACCTCGACGGCGAGCAGTACTGCACCAAGATCCATTCCTTCACCAAGCAGAAGGATTTCGACGTCATCGTGACGAAGCGCTACCTCAACGAGGGCGACCGCGTGCTCATCATCGACGACTTCCTCGCCAACGGCTGCGCCCTGCGCGGCCTCATCGAAATTTGCGAGGAGGCCGGCGCCCAGGTCACGGGCATCGGTATCGCGATTGAGAAGGGCTTCCAGCCCGGCGGCCGCGAGCTGCGCGAGGACGGCTACGACCTGGACTCGCTGGCCATTGTCACGTCCATGAACCACGAGACCGGCGAGATCGTGTTCGCGTAAACCGCGAGGCTTCTCCTTTTATTTACCACCTGGTTTGTCATTTGGGCCTGGGACCCACTCACGGGGTTCCAGGCCCAAATTCTCATTGTCCTGAGCAGGAGTAACGCACTCCCAGCCCTTGAAAAACTCGCGAATCTGGGCAATGCTCACCGGGCGGCAGTCGTTTGCGTCAACACCCACATCGTAGCGGCGATAGCCCTTCGCGCGTTGCAGCTCGTTGTAATGGGAACCTGTGCTGTGAATATGCCCGTGCACATGAATCACGCCACGAAAAATTCCGTTCCAGGTCATGAACGGGTAATGGCTGGCAACCACGCGTGTCTTGTTGTATTTGATGTCGCGATAGTCGTCGATGCGCTCGAAAAAGTCCGTGTCGTCCCAATCGAGGTCGTGGTTGCCGCGCACAAGCTGCACATGCTGGCAGCGAATACCACGTAGAAGGTCGAGCACCTCGTCTTGCCTGCCCTTCATCGACAGGTCGCCCAGAATGCAGAGGGTGTCGCTC
Source organism: uncultured Coriobacteriaceae bacterium (assembly GCA_900555105.1). Taxonomy (GTDB): domain Bacteria; phylum Actinomycetota; class Coriobacteriia; order Coriobacteriales; family UMGS124; genus UMGS124. Next base: position 3,502 of record USJP01000160.1, read on the forward strand.
TCTCCCACGCACTCGTTGATGTTGGCGATAATACCCTGCGCCATCTCGTCCACCGTGGCAAAGGGGCGCTGCGTAAAGGTCAAGATGTTCTCATGGCAAAGATGCAAATCACTAGTAAACCAAAGCACGGGCGCTCCTCACGGTAAAAGGCAAACGCGGGTGATTATAACGCTTCGCAAGCCGTGGTTTGTGCTACCCTTCTCCCCTGACGGGGCCAAAGCAAATCGCAGGGGGTTGCTAAGGCAATACGGAAGGCGATCGTGCCTCCCGTATTCCCGCATGCGTATCAGGCAACCAAAAAGGAGGCATCGTCGGATGGACGAGACCAAGGTCATTGAAGTCAAGCAATCGATTCTCTGGGAAAACACCCAGGAGGCCGACCAGTGGCGCCAGAAGCTGGCCAAAGAAGGCACGTTCTTCCTCGACGTGATGGCTTCGCCCGGCGCCGGCAAGACCACGCTCATCCTGGCCCTTCTCAAGGAGCTCAAGGCCCGCGGCCTGGAGTGCGGCGTCATCGAGGCCGACCTCGAGAGCGATGTGGATGCGCTCAAGATCAAGGAAGCCGGCGTGGCTTCCGTCGAGCTCAACACCAAGGGCGTATGCCACGTGGAGATGGGCATGGTCAAGCGCTCGTTCGCAGCGTTCGGCGACCACCACTTCGACTTCATGGTGCTCGAGAACATCGGCAACCTCGTGTGCCCAGCCGATTTTGACACGGGAGCCCACACGCGCGTCATGCTCCTGTCGGTGCCCGAGGGCTATGACAAGGTGTACAAGTACCCGCCGATGTTTGCCGTCACCAACGCGCTCATCGTGACGAAGTGCGCCTACCTGCCGCTCAACCCCGATTTCGACATGGACGCCCTCAAGAAGCAGGCTCGCGTCCTCAACCCCACCACGCGCGTCTTTGAGCCCGACGCGCGCAACGGCCAGGGCATCGCCGAGCTGGCCGACTGGTTGTGCGAGATGCGCGACAAGACGCTCGCTGCCAGCGCCGCGCTCTAGGCTCACGCTTCCCGCACGTCGCAACCAACTGCATACCAACGGCACGCATGAGGGGCCGGTTCGGAAATTCTCCGGGTCGGCCCCTCATTCTGTATACGGATACCAGTGACCTCATTTAACAGTGTAGTAACTTTAACCGCCTAAAGGGATGCTACCATCTGCCCAACAGCTTGAATCATAAGTAAGAGTGTTCTCGCTGTTTTATGCACAGATAGGAATATTTTGTCTATTTTGCTTCATTTATGTTTCACGTTTCGCCGTTCAAGGAAAAGGAGCGTACCCATGGCTATCACCAACAATGTTTCCCGCCGTTCCTTCGTAGCAGCCGCAGCCGGCGCCTTCGCCGCCGCTGGTCTGGCCGGCACCTTCGCGAACACCGGCGTTAACGTTGCCAATGCCGAGGAGCCCAAGCAGGGCGGTACCCTCACGGTGTCCCTGGCCTCTGCCCCCTCCAAGCTCGACCCCATCCACTATTCCGGCACCTATGAGAGCCAGATCATCTGCGAGGTCACCGACCGTCTCATCGAGTACAACGACGACCTTTCCGAGTTCGTCCCCTCCCTGGCCACCAGCTGGGAGGTCTCCGAGGACGGCAT
>USJP01000161.1 GCA_900555105.1 uncultured Coriobacteriaceae bacterium
GCACTCCTTCGCTAGTTAGGCGCGAACGGGCTGATCCTCAGCGATGAGGCCAGCAGTCTTCAGAACCTTGACGATGGCCTCAACGTCGTTGCCCACAAGAGGCTGGACAGGCTCACGCATCTGGTTGGTCTCGAAGATGCCCATCTGCCACAGGGCGGTCTTAAAGGCACCAACCCCGGCGCCGAAACCAACGGTGGCCTTGACGACGCGAGTGAGGAACATGAGGCGAGCGACGTGGTCCTGGAGCTCCTTGACCTTTGCCCAGTCGCCGGCCTGATAAGCACGCCACATCTCCACGTAGGTGTAGGGATCAACGTTGGCAAGGCCAGGCACGGAGCCATCAGCGCCAGCGAGGTAGGCGCCATCGACGCAGACCTCGTGACCGGTGAGCAGCTGCAGAGGGTGACCAGCGTCCTCGTTCTCAAGAACGAGCCAACGGAACGAAACGTCGTCGCCTGAGGAGTCCTTCACGCCCTGGAGCACGCCATCCTTGCCGAGGCGGACAAGCATGGTGGGGTCGAGCTTGGTGTGCACGCACACGGGAAGGTCGTAAGCGAAGAGCGGCAGCTCGGTGTTCTCGCGAATTGCGCGGAAGTGACGCTCGGTCTCCTTCGGGCCGCCCAGTGCATAGAAGGGAGCCGTGGCGACGAGACCGTCGACACCGATCGCCTCAGCACGCTTGGCCTGGTCGATGACGCGCAGGGTCTCCATGTCGATGATGCCGGCCAAGACGGGCACGCGGCCGCGCACGATGGAGACGGCCTCCTGAAGGACGTGCTGACGCTGGGCGTCGGTCAGGAAGGCAACCTCACCGGAGGAGCCCAGGAAGAAGAGACCGTCGACACCGGCATCAATCATGCGGTTGATGTTGCGGCTGAACGACTTGAGGTCAAGCGTGCGCTCGGCGGTCAGCGGAATGACTACGGGAGGAATGACGCCTTTGATGCACTTGGGATCCATCTGTCCACTCTTTCGTTTCTTGCTACAGGACGGTTATTTGCCCAGATCTGGGTAGAGCAGCGAAGGCGCTGCGCCCAGGAGAAGCTTAGTGTACTCATCGCGCGGATTGTTGAAAACCTGCTCCGCGGTGCCTTCCTCCACAGGCCTACCACCGTTCATGACGATGATGCGGTCGGAGATGTAACGCACTGTCTGGATGTCATGGCTGATGAAGACCATGGCCAGACCGAGGTCCTTCTTCAGGTCCATGAGAAGGTTCAGGATCTGAGCGCGGACGGACACGTCAAGGGCGCTCGTAGGCTCGTCGGCAATGATTGCGTCGGGCTGGAGCGACAGGGCGCGGGCAATAGCAACACGCTGGCGCTGACCGCCGGAGAGCTGGCCAGGCAGAGCGTCCATGACCGACACCGGCAGACCAACCTGCTCGATGAGCTCGTAAACGCGCTTTTCACGAGACTCTTTGTCACCGATCTTGTGGACAAGCATCGGATCGAGCAGCTGGTCGTGAATCGACATACGAGCGTTCAGAGCGGTAGCCGGGTCCTGGAAGACAACGGAGATGACGCGGCCGATACGGCGACGGTCAGCCGCCGTACGGTTGGTGACGTCGACGCCCTTGAAGTAGACTTTGCCGGTCGTGGGCTTCTGCAGGCCGATCATGACGTTGGCGGTCGTGGACTTGCCGCAGCCCGACTCGCCGACGAGACCGATGGTCTCACCGGGCATGAGGGAGAGCGACACGCCCTTGAGCGCCTGAATCTTGTTGGGGTGCAGAATCGAACCAGTGCGAGTCTTGAAGGTGACGGTGACATCCTCGAGCCTAATGATGGGCTCGTTGGGGTCAGTCTTGAACTCTTCGGCCATTACTCGGCACCTCCTGCCGGATAGGGTTCGATGCCAAGGCGCTTAAGCTCTTCTGCCGGCAGCTCTGCATAGCAGTGATGCGTGCCGGGGATGGTCTTGAGCACAGGACGGACGGGCGACACCTTGTCGGGGTGGCTCGAGCGGGGCGTGAAGCGATCGCCCTCGGGGAAGTCCTTCGGCGAAGGCACAGATCCGGGAATCTGGTGCAGGCGCGTTGTGGAATCGGCGCCGGAAAGGTTGGCGGAGCCGCCGGCCTCAATGGAAAGCACCGAACCGAGCAGGCCGCGCGTGTACTCGTGCACCGGGTTCGTCAGGATGTCGTTGACCGAGCCCTTCTCCACGACCTGGCCGGCGTACATGACCGTGATGGAGTTGGCGACCTCGGCAACAAGGGCCAGGTCGTGGCTTACGAACACCATGGCGAAGCCAAGCTCCTTCTGGAGCTTGTTGAGCAGGTCGACGACCTGCTTCTGCACCGTCACGTCGAGAGCCGTGGTGGGTTCGTCGGCAATGATGAGCTTGGGGTCGCGCGTCAAAGCCATGGCGATAAGGACGCGCTGACGCTGGCCGCCCGAAAGCTCGTGCGGGTAGGAGTCAAGCGTGCGCTTAGGGTCGAGACCGACGAGCTCGAGAAGCTCCTCGGCGGTACGCGTGCCGCCGCGCTTAGTGAGCTGCTTCATCTGAGCACGAATGAGCATGGAGGGGTTGAGCGAAGAGAGGGCGTCCTGATAGACCATGGCGATCTCATGGCCACGCAGGGCATTCATGTCCTTATCGCTCAGGTCGAGCAGGTTCTGACCGTTGTAGAGAATCTGGCCGGAAATCTGAGCCTTCTTGTCGAGCAGACCCATGATCGTGAGCGACGTGATGGATTTGCCGCAGCCCGACTCGCCCACAAGGCCCATCGTCTGGCGCGGACGAACCTCAAAGCTCACGTGGTCGACAACGTTGACGTCGCCGTGGCGCGGGAACTTGATGCAGAGGTCCTTGACCTCGAGCACCGGGGGCACCTCGTAGTGGGCCGCGAAACGGTCCTTGCGCTGCGTCTCAACGGTCTTGAGCTGGTCAAGCCTGGCCTGCAGAGAAGCGGCCTGGGCCTTGTAAGCCAGCTTGGGATCGGACACGAGACGGTCGGCCTCGCGGTCGGAGTTGAGGTCGGAATCGCTCGGCTTGATGGCAGCCTTGGGGGCAGCCATGGCGTCGGTGATGCCCTCGGAGAGGATGTTCAGGGCAAGCACGGTGATGATGATGGCAAGGCCCGGGAAGAGCGCCGGCCACCAATAACCGAGCATGACACCCTGACGGGCAGAAGCGAGCACGTTGCCCCACGTAGCGGCAGGCTCGGGAATGCCGGCGTTCAGGAACGACAGCGAAGCCTCGAACACGATCGCGTCAGCAACAAGCACGATAGTGAACACCATGACGGGAGCGGCGCAGTTGCGCATAACGTGCTTGATAAGAATCCAAGGAGCACGGGCGCCCGAAACGACGACTGCGCGCACGTAGTCGTGGCCATACTCGCTCACCACGTTGGCCCTCACGATACGCGCAATCTGCGGGATGTAGAGGAAGCCGATGGCAAGAACAAGCGTGGGCAGGTTCTGGCCGAACACGATAATGAGCGTTGCAGCCAGGGCAATGCCGGGGAAGGACATGATGATGTCCATGATGCGCATGATGACCTCAGAGATCCACTTGCGCGACACGGCAGCAATCGAACCGATGATAGAGCCCACGACAAGGGCGAACGCGGTGGCGCCCAGACCGATGATGAGCGAGGTGCGGGCACCGACCATCATGCGCGACAAAACGTCGCGACCCTTGTTATCGGTACCAAAGAGGTGATCGGCACTCGGCGGCTGGTTGAGCATACCGTCCATATAGGGATCGCAGGGCGTCCAGAAGACAGCGACCACCGCCACAAGCACGACAAAAAGCAGCAGGATGCAGGCAATGCGAGCTGAGACCGACATGTTCTTCCAGCGACGGAAGCGAACCTTGCCGGCGTTCTGCTCAAGCTTGCGGGTAAGACCCTCGTGAAGAACTGCGTTGGCCATAGTTACACCGTCCTGATTCGAGGGTCAATCAGGATATAGAGCATATCCACGATGATGTTGATGATGATGAAGGTGATGGCAACCACGAGCACGACGCCCATGACGAGCATGGTGTAGTGCGAGGTGATGGCGTTGTAAATCGTCATGCCCATACCCTGAAGGTTAAAGATAACCTCGATGACCACCGCGCCACCAATGAGGTAGCCGATGCGCATGCCGAGAACGGTGACAGGGGTAATGAGGGCATTGCGCAGCACGTTGCGAGCGATGACGACGCCCTTCGGGATGCCGAAGCCCATAGCCGTGCGCACGTAGTCCTTGTCAAGCTCCTCGACCATGGAGGTGCGGATGACACGGGTAAGCTGGCCGGTCAGCGGCACAGCAAGAGCGATAGCGGGCAAGAACATACGACGAGCCCAACCAGCAAAGTCGGTTCCCATATCGGGCAGGGCGCCAGACACGGGAAGGATCGACTGGATGTGTGCGCCAAAGACCCACATGATGAGAAGCACGGCGAGCCAGAACGAAGGCATGGCGATGCACACGATGCTGATGACACGAATGACCTGGTCGGGCCAGCGGTCACGGTACAGTGCCGAGATAACGCCGAGAACAGTGGCGAGAATCACACCGATGATAAGGCCGAAGAACGTCAGCTGAAGCGTGACGGGCAGGGCCTTTGCAATCTGGGCACCAACCGACATCGAGTCGTTTGCGCCATAGCTGCCCAAATCGCCCTGAATCAGACCACCCAGATAGTTGAAGTACTGCACCACAATGGGGTCGTTGAGGCCATGGGCCTCACGGTATGCAGCTACCTCAGCAGCGGATGCCGTCTCACCCAATGCCGAATAGGCAGGGTCGACCGGCGACAGAGCCATAAGGAAGAACACGAGCAAAGTAACGCCAAGAATCATGATAGGCAGTGCGATGAGACGCCTACCGATCAAGCGCAGCAAATTGCTCACGGCTCCCCTCCTTCCAAACTCACCAAACGCGGCACACTTCGCCCGCGCAATGTACAGACTGGCCTATTCTACCTACCTTGCGCAATCCATGCACGCAAGAATTGGGTATATGCAAACGATTACAACCTCATTTGAAAGAAAAAAAGTACATTGACGTTAAGATTTGCACGTCTAAGCGTCTCAACAACGGCCATCAAAAACGAAACTCTGTGTTAGACCACCGTTGACATAGCACC
>USJP01000162.1 GCA_900555105.1 uncultured Coriobacteriaceae bacterium
TGGCGGCCGCCGTGGAGGCTTACGTGCGCTCGAGCGGCAGGCCGGTGAACGCCGGCGAGGTCGCCGAAGGACTCGGCGTGCCCCGCGAGCTTGTGAACACTCCCTTTAACGCGATTGCCGCAGCTCGCGACGTCATAACCATGGGCGATGCGAGCAACCCCGCCATCGCGACGAAGCAGAGCGTGCAGCGCTTGGGCGGAGCAATCGAGAAAGCCCTGCTTGCCTTCCATGCAGCCAACCCCAACGAGTCCGGCATCGACAAGGCCACGCTGCGCGCCAAGGTGTGCCCCGAAACCAGCCAGGCATGCTTCGACGTGCTTGTGGGCATGTGCCCCAACGCCGTGGCCGCCCAGGGCAAGATTGCCCACAAGACGGCGGGCGCCGGTGCCCAGATGCGCCTGCAGGCAGCCCAGGACGCCCTGCTCGCCGTGTACCAAGCAGCCGGCATCTGGCCAGCAGGCGCGCAGGACTCCATCGCCTCGGCCGAGCTCGACGCCAAAACGGGCCAAAAGGCCCTGGGCGAGCTGGAGCGCGCCGGCAAAATCGTGCGCTACGCCCCCGACTCCTACATGGAAGCCGCAGCGCTGGAAAGCCTGAAGCAGGCCATGCACGCTTGGCTGGAGGCCCACGGCACCGCCACTGCCGCCGAGCTCAAGGAAGCTATGGGCACCACGCGCAAATACGCCATGCCTCTGCTGGAATACTTCGACCAATGCGGCCTCACGAGGCGCGATGGGGATGTACGAACCTTGTGCAGCCAGAAGTAGGAATTAGTTTCTCGTACTTGAGCAGGTATTTTTCTGTATACTGGCTAGGCTACATGAACCAATGAGAATATGGAGATGGATGAGGCCTGGTGGTCTCCGCGGTCTTCAAAACCGTTGCGGGGCGCGCAGAACGTCTCGGGTGTGTTCGATTCACATGCATCTCCGCCAGAAAACACAGCAAGGCCTCCCAAACCGCAGGGTCTGGGAGGCCTTTTTTCTTGCGAATTGCCCGATGACACCGACTCTTACTCGGGACGAGCATCCTTTTCAGGCGTGAGTGACCACTCGTAGCCGGCCACGATCGCCCCATGGGGGCAAGACGCGCGGCAAGTACCGCAACGGATGCACTCGGCCGAGTTGGGCGTCACGCTCGCATCAACACCCATGGGACAAACTCGCTGGCAACTCCCGCAATGTGTGCACGCCGAGGCATCCACACGCATCCGATAGAAGCTGAACTTGTTGAAGAGGCCATACAAGGCCCCAAGCGGGCAGAGGTACTTGCAAAACGGCCGATGGATGAACAGGCACGCCATCAAGACGACCACAAGTACGAGCATTTTCCAGCTGAAGAGGAAGCCCACAAGCGCACGCAGCGACGGGTTGGTCAGAAGCAGCGGAATGCCCGCCTCGAGCGTACCCGCGGGACATATGTACTCGCAAAACAACGGGTCGGTTGTGCCCATGTCGGAGGTCAGCGCCACGCTGAGCAGCACCACGACGCCAAAGAGCATGACGTACTTCACCCAGCGCAGCACCCGGTCGAGACGAGCAGGCACATGCAGCTTGGGCACGGGAACCTTGTGCAAGAGCTCTTGCACGAGTCCAAACGGGCACGCAAAACCGCAGATCAGACGGCCAAACAGCACGCCGAAAAGCATAAGTGTGCCCAACACGTAGAAGGGAAAGTGCCTGCTCTGCCCGCCCAAAGCCGTCTGTAGGGCGCCAATGGGGCAGGAACCCAGGGCTCCCGGGCACGAATAGCAGTTCAAGACAGGCACGCACACCGCCTTGCTCGCACCCTTGAAGATGCTTCCCTTCGCAAAGCCCACGGCGTACCCATTGAGAATCACTGCGAAAGCCACCTGGATGGCACGGCGAAAGCGATGCAAGCCCGCGGCGGGGCGCTCCCCTACGCGATTCCGATGCATTGCAGGCATACGCGCACCGCCTTATCCAACACCTCGAGATGCTCCTGACCCGCAATGCCGATGACGATGAAGACGACGGCGCATACAAGCACCGCCCAACGAAGCGCTCCTCTCACCGCACTGCCCTACTGTGCGTCGGCAAGCACAACGGCGTCTTTGCCCTGCCAGGCAAGCGTGGCGTTGATGCCCTCGAGATAGGCCTTCTCAAGGTCGGAAGGCGAGCCGACGATGGAACCCCAAACGAGGGTGCCGTCGGAGGCAAGAAAGACCGTGGTGGGCGTATACTCGACCGTACGCGCAAGCCCAAGCAGGCCATCTGTGGCGGAGACGAGCGTCGTCCCCGTCCAACCAGCCTTGTCGAGGACCTTTTGTGCGGCCTCCCGTTTGCCCGAACCGTCGAAACACATCGTGAGAATCTGTACGTTGTCGGGCAGACGCTGGGCAAGCGCCTGAATGGCGGGCAGCTCCTCGATGCAGGGAGGGCAGGTAGTCTGCCAAAAGTTGATGACCGTCACGTCCTTCGCGGCAACATCGGCATCGGTGAAGGCGCCTCCATCGATAGCCGTGGCCGAAAAGGCGCCGAGCGAGCCATAGGTGGCGATGTCGGCGGTCGTCTCAGGCGACCCCTTCTCCTGCGGCTGGTCCGGGCTGACCGTCTCTTGCTCCGTGCAGCCCGCAAGAGTCGCTGCGAGCAGCGCCACAAGGGCAGCAATGCCGATCGGATTCTTTGACATGTGAGTCCCCCATACGTCATGTGCGCAACGGGTGCCCCCGGCTACCCGCTGTTCTCTGCGTGTCTGTCCGCCCCGGTCTGCCTGCCTCACGGCTGGCATACCTGTAATCGGGCGCGTCAGGGTGAAGCCTACCATCTCCTGCGCCGCGCAGGGCACTTGCGGGGGCATTCTCCCCGCCACACGAGCTTGCCACACATTCAAGCAGCTCTGCCCAAGCGCTACAGGCGGCCCAGCACGGTGCGAAACTCATCCAACAAACGTCTGGCCAGGCCGTCCCAGGACAAACTGCAGGGGTCACACGCGCGGGCGGGTTCGGCGAGAGACGCTGCGAGCTCATCGGCCAAGCGCTGCTCGAAGGCGGGCAAATCGGCCTCTACAGGCACGTCGACCTCCTCCATGCGGGGAAGCTCCACATAACGCACGGAAGCGGCGGGCAGGTTCTCGCCCAACCAAGGACGCACGCCGGGAAGGTCGCTCACCACGACCTTGCACCCACACGCCATGGCCTCCACCACCACAAGGGGCAGGCCCTCGTAGAAGCTCGGCAGCACGAAAACGTCGCACGAGCGGTAGAACGAGGCAAGCTCAGAGGGACTCACCTTCCCCAGGAAGACGACCTTGTGGCCGCTTGCTGTGGCAAGTGCCTCGATGGCGGCATACTCTTGGGCATCTCCCGCGCCTCCTGCCAGGTAGATTTCTACACTCGCCAGCTCGGGCGGCAAAAGCGCAAGCGAGCGCATGAGGCTTGCCACGCCCTTGGCGTAGGCGATCTTGCCAGCATAGAGAATGCGGGGCGGACGGTCTTCACCCATGGGCAAGGCGCAGGCCCCCTCACGGCAAAAGACCCCGGCATCGTAGCCCGTGCCGAGCACATGTACGCGCTCACGAGGCATGCCGTAGATGTCCGCAATCGTGTCGCGCATGCCCTCATGCAAACCGAATACGAGGTCAAGTCCCTGGATGCCGGCGACGATGCGATTATGCTCAAGGGCATGCTGGCGCATCTGGCGCAGATCGCTCGAATGGCTGAGCGCAGCCACCGCAAGATCGGGGAACAGCTCGCGCACCCAGGATGTGAGCAGGTAGAGGTGGTGGCAGAAAATCACGTCGGGCTCGAGGGTGCAAACGGCTTCGCGCAGGCGGCACTCAAACGCCGCACGGAACTGCGCCACCATCTCAGGAGTCATGTCGCGATAGCGAGTGGCGCGGTAGGGCATGACGTCGCTCATGCCCACAACAGGAAACGGCAGCTCGCTGCTCTCAAACCGCACTGGGTACACGGCGACGCCCTCGGGCAGCACCGGCGCATCGTCGGGCCCAATGCCGCATACAACAACCTGCTCGCAGCCCAGACGGGCGCAAGCCGCCACCACTTGAGTGAGGTAGACACCGCTTCCGGTGGAATCGGGCTTCTGGGCACTCACGTGCAAAATGCGCATGGGGTCTCCAATCTGAGCCGGAATCGCGGCAGCTAGACGCACAAAGGCAAAATGCGCCGAACGCGCGCAACCCCTCGTGGAACTTGGCTGCGGCGAGCCCGTTTCATGCTTACTGGCGTAGGCGGGCGATCTCCTCGGCATAGCCGGTCAGCGTGTCATGGGGCGTCTCGAGGAAGAAGAGCAGATCGCACAGGGCAGGATGACGCGTCACCGCGTGGAGCGCCTCAAAACCGATGTGGCCCTGCCCTATCGCGGCATGACGGTCCTTGTGGGCGCCGAGCGGGTTCATCGAGTCGTTGAGGTGGATGGCACGCAAACGGTCCAGGCCCACCACGCGGTCAAACTCATCGAGCACGCCGTCGAGGTCGTGCGCGATGTCGTAGCCGGCGTCCCACACATGGCAGGTGTCCAGGCACACGCCGAGCTGGTCGGAGAGCTCGACGCGGTCGATGATGGCGCGCAGCTCCTCAAAGGTGCGGCCAATCTCGGTTCCCTTGCCCGCCATGGTCTCAAGCAGCACCGTCGTGGTCTGCTCGGGGGCGAGCACCTCGTTGAGCACGCTTGCGATCTTCTCGATGCCCACCTGCGCGCCCTGGCCCACATGGCTACCGGGATGGAAGTTGTACATCTGGTGCGGCGTGGCCTCCATACGCACGAGGTCGTCGGCAAAGGTCGCGCGGGCGAACTCCTGCACCTCGGGCTTTGCCGCCGCTGCGTTGAGCGTGTACGGGGCATGCGCGAGGATGGTCGTGATGCCGTGCTCGGCGCAGTAGGCGTGAAACGCCTCGACGTCGGCCGGGTTGATGTCCTTGGCCTTGCCGCCGCGGGGATTGCGCGTGAAAAACTGGAACGTGTTGGCGTCGATGGAGACGGCATCACGCGCCATGGCGAGATAGCCCTTTGAGGCGGACAGGTGGCAACCGATAGTGAGCATGAGAAGCCTTTCGCAGGTAGAGCGGGCAGAACAAGCACGCAGGCAGAGAGTCGGGCACA
>USJP01000163.1 GCA_900555105.1 uncultured Coriobacteriaceae bacterium
GCGCCACCATAGAGGAGGGCGTGCCCAAGTGGCGCAGGGATGCCCATGCGGGCTGGGTGAGCGCCGAGTACGCAATGCTGCCCTGCTCCACCACCACGCGTTCGCGCCGCGAGACCTCCGCGCGCAAGGGCCGCTCCATGGAGATCGAGCGTCTCATCGGCCGCAGCCTGCGCACCGTGTGCGACATGAAGGCTCTGGGCGAATACACCGTGACCGTGGACTGCGACGTCATCAACGCCGACGGCGGCACGCGCACCGCTGCCGTGACCGGCGCCTGGGTGGCTCTCTACGACGCCTTCGCCGCCATGGTGGACACCAAGAAGATCTCGCGCATCCCGCTGATCGACCAGGTTGTGGCCTTGTCGGTGGGCATGGTGGGGGGATGCCTCCTTCTCGACCTCGACTATTCCGAGGACTCCCAGGCCGAGATCGACATGAACCTGGCCTACACCGGCCGCCACGAGTTCATCGAGATTCAGGGCACCGGCGAGCGCACCCCCTTCAGCCGTGAGCGCCTCAACGCCATGCTCGACTTGGCCGAACCCGGCCTGCAGGAGCTGCTGCGCATCCAGGCCGAGTGTGTGGGCTGGAAGAAGCTGGCATAGGCCTGACTGGTTAAAATACGGCCTGAACAGGGTTTTGTGCAGTTTTGTGCCATAGACAAACAAAAGGAGGGCGTCCCGCACGGGGCGCCCTCCTTGCTATAGACGATGGTGGAGGCGCGGAGAATCGAACTCCGGTCCATGGCCAAACCCTGGGCGGTATCTCCAAGCTCAGATTCCGTTTAAGTCTCGACTCGCAGCCGCACGGCGTCAGGCAGCCTTGAGTCCAGTCCGTTCGGTCTTAGCGTGGGCTATACAGACTACGATCCCACGAGCAATCCCCTAAAATGGCGTCGCACCGGAGTCGGGGATAAACCCCGGGTTGACGTCGCTGACTAATTAAGCAGCGAGGGCGTAGCTAGAACGATTGTCATTTATTTTGACAAGTACCCCTGTTTTGCGAGGTGAGGAGACCTCGGCTTGCTGCCCCCCTCAGAATGACCATGTCGAAACCAGTCGCCCCCGTGTGCGAGGTGCGAAGCGTTCCACCTTGTCAGAGTACCGCGCGAAGCTTGAGACCCGCGCATCGCATGGGCATACGGCCTCATGTGGAAAAGAGATACTACCCCCCAAAGGTACTCGCTGTCAATCGCGAGACGTTGACGCACACCACATGTGGGGTACACTGCATGGCAGACTTCCACTGCCAACAAGGAGGCACCATGAGAAACGACATTGCGCTCGTACTTGAAGGCGGCGGCTTCCGCGGCATCTTTACCGCCGGCGTGCTCGACGTCTTCATGGAGCGCGGCCTTGCGGGCTTCTCCACGGCATGGGGCGTGTCTGCCGGCGCCCTCATGGCCACAAACTACCTCGCAGGTCAACTCGGCCGCAGCTGCCGCATCAACCTGGCCTTCCGCGACGACAAGCGCTATATGAGCGCCTACCAGTTCGCCAAGACCGGCAATATCGTGGGTACCGCGTTTCTTTACAACGAGGTGCAAAACGACCTCGACCCCTTTGACTACGAGACCTTCAACGCCAACCCCACGCGCCTCTATGCTGTGGTGAGCGACGTCACGTTCGGTCAGCCCGATTACATCGAGATCACCAGCCTGCCCGAGAAGCTCGACTACGTGCGCGCCTCGGCAAGCCTGCCCGTGGTGTCGCGCATGGTCGACATCGACGGGCGGCTTCTGCTCGACGGCGGAACGACCGACTCAGTACCGCTCAAGCGCGCGCTCGCCGAGCCCGGCAATGGTAAGGCAGTGGTCGTACTCACGCAGGAACGCTCCTACAGGAAGCATTCGGTACCCCTGCTGCCTGCCGCCAAGAAGCTCTACGGCGACTTCCCCTACTACCTGGAAGCCATCGAGACAAGGCCTGAGCGCTACAACGCCCAGCGCGAGTACATTTGGGAGCGAGAAGAGGCCGGTAACGCCTTTGTGCTCGCCCCGGCGCGTCCCGTGTCGGTGGCGAACATGGAGCACGACGGCGCAAAGCTCCTCGACCTCTACCTCCAAGGCCGCTTCGCCGCCATCGAGCGCTGGGATGAGCTGGAGAAATTCCTCGCCGACTAAAAAAGGGCCCTCACGGGCCCTTTTTTCTTGCAAGATGAAAGAGCGAGAAGGCTCAAAAGCCGCCCCAAACGTCCGTACGATTTCGCCCGGTCAGGGGCCCAAGCCACTTCAAACGCGCTGAGGTGCGACTCCGCAAGGCGCTTTGGCCCGACGTCCCAATGTCCCCAGACGCGCTGAGGCGAGTCGGGCGCAAGGCGTTTTGCGCCGTAGCGTACTGGTGGTACGTGAGACGCAAAACAACGCAGCGCCCGGCCGCCTCAGTTAGCGTCCTCTTTCCTTCAACGCCCTCTGGATTTCCCTATCCATATCCCGCTTGGCCATGTCGGCCCGCTTGTCATACATCTTCTTGCCGCGGGCCAGACCGATTTGGATCTTCACGCGGTTGTTCTCGTCGAAGTACATGCGCGTGGCGACAAGTGCGCAACCTTGCTGCTGTACCTTGGAGGCCAGATAGTGAATCTCCTTCTTGTGCAGCAACAGCTTGCGCTTACGGTCGGGGTCGCCGTTGAAGATGCTGCCGTTGGAGAAGGGCAGGATGTGCACGCCATGAAGCCATGCCTCGCCGCCCCTGATGAGCACGAAGGCGTCGGTGATCTGGCAGTTGCGCTCACGCAGACTGCGCACCTCGGTGCCCGTGAGTACCAAGCCCGCCTCAAACGTTTCGTCGATGAAGTACTCGTGCGCCGCGGTGCGGTTCTTTGCAATCTCCTTGGGCTCGCGGCGCTTGCCCTGTTGGAATGACGACTTGGGCTGCATGGGACCCCCTTAGGCCTGCTCGCGCACAAGCTGCTTGAGCGCGCGCGTGGTTTCCTGGCCCACCAGGTCGATGGCGACCCAGGTGAGCTGCTCGGCCTCGTCCTCATTGCCCTGCTCCATGTAGATGTCGCTCAGCAGAAGGGCGCAGATAACGATCTCGACGTTGGCGCCGTCGGGCAGGCCCTGGGCGTCGAGCAGGCTCTGGGTGAGCTCATCTTCCTGCTTGCGCGGGTCGCACTGGTGCTCGTCGGTCAGGCGGTCGCATGCCTCAACGACGCGCGGGTCGGTCGCATTGAGATGCCAGGCACACTTGGCGCAAGCCGCAGCCGTCTCCCACTCCTGGGCAGACTCAAAGGCCTGCGAGAAGTTGAGATAGGCGCGCACGAGGTGGGCCGAAGAGCTCGCACGCTCAAAGACAGAGTACGACAGGCGCAGGAACTCCTCGTCGTCGCCCAGGGTGTTGAGTACGGCAGCGAGGTCGAGCCTGTGGGCGCAATCCATCGGGTTCCAGCGCACGGCCTTCTTGAGCGCCTCGGCCGCGGCCTCGGGGTCGTTGAGAGCCAGCAGGCAGAAGGCATAGTCGGCATAGACGCGGTCGAAGGGGGCCTCCACAACAACAAGCTCGCGGGGGTCTTTCTCCACACGCTGATAGGCGAGCTTTTCAAACTGCGAGGAGAACGAGAAATACTGACGGGTGTCGCTCGTCACGCACACCTCGTCGATATACAGCTCTACCTGGGCAAGGAGGGCCTCCAACAAGGGGCGCGCCTCGGCAGTCTGGCCACATGCCAGGTAGCTTTCGATGCTCTGAAGCTTTTCAAGGACGTCGGGCGCCACGGCGACCCTCCCCTTTCTCATAACAGACAACTCATGCCATACGGCACGGATACCCTAGCACATTCACCTGCAGCGTGTATGTCACGCACAACTCCTACGGCAGCGCAAAGACGACACGGCCGCGGAAGACGTCACATGAGCGCACGCGCACCTCGATCGTCTGGCCCAGTCGGAACACGTCCTCGCTCTCGCGGCTCACAAGCTCGTAGCGCGTTTCGTCATAGATCCACTCGCCACCCAGGTCACGTGTGTGGAGCAAACCTTGGGCCTGTGTGAGGCCGATGCGGATGAACAGGCCGAACGGCTGCACCGACACGATGACGCCTTCGAACGTCTGGCCGATGAAGCTCTCCATGTACTCGGCAATCTTCACCTGCTGGCTGAGCGAGGCACACTCGGCAGCCACGCGCTCCATCTTTGAGGACTGGGCGCACACGCCGGGCATGAGGTAGGCAAGCTCACGGCGCATGCGTGACTTCACGGACCCCGCAAGCACCTGCTTCAGGATGCGGTGCACCATGAGGTCGGGATAGCGCCTGATAGGGCTCGTGAAATGGCAGTACGCAGGCGCTCCCAGGCCATAGTGACCAAGGTTTTCAGGCTCATAGGTCGCGCGCTTCATGGCGCGCAGCAGAAGCGAACTCACAAGTTCCTCTTCGGGCTTGCCGGCAACCTCGTCGAGCACCGCCTGCACGGCGTGAGAGTCGCACGAGATGAGACCAGGCTTGTCCTGGGGCTTGAGGCAGCCAAGCTCGTCAAGCAGGCCCACAAGCCCGGCCATGCTGTCGTGGTCGGGTGCCTCGTGCACGCGGAAGGGGCACGGCAGCTCCGTGGCCACAAGACGACGGGCCACGGCCTCGTTGGCCGCAAGCATAGCCTCCTCCACCAGGCTCGTGGCGCGCGTCGAGCGACGCACGTCGACGCCAATGGGCAGGCCCTGCTCGTCGAGACGGACCTTTGCCTCGCTCGAGACGAACTCAATGGCGCCGCGCTCGCGACGAAGACCCTGGCGAAGGGTGCTGACACGGTCGAGCCCACCAAAGAAGGCAGCCAGGTCAACGCCCGCACAATCGGGATGCGCAGCACCGTCGGGCGCCGCACCTTCGAGAATCGCATCAACCTCGCGGTAGGTAAAACGGCCCTTCGAGCGAATGACGCTCGGGTAGACCTGCACCTGCTGCACGAGGCCCTGGGCGTTCACGTGCATGTCGACCGTCATGGCAAGGCGATCCTGGCTGGGAACGAGTGAGCACAAGTCGCAGCTCAGTTCCTCGGGAAGCATTGGGATGACACGATCAGCAAGGTAAACGCTTGTGGTGCGGGTGCGTGCCGCCATGTCGATGGGCCCGTCCTGGGCCACATAGGCGC
>USJP01000164.1 GCA_900555105.1 uncultured Coriobacteriaceae bacterium
CCATACGGGGGATTCGTCAGCACGATGGCCTCCTGCTTTGCGGCAAAGTCGGCCAGTTTACTACGATACCTGCGCATCTGCCCGGCAGGCCGTTTTCATTTGTAGGCGTTGCGTAGACGGAAGGTTGCTGCATGTCCGCTCCAGAGGTTGTCGTAATCACGGGGATGTCGGGTGCTGGCCGCACCGAGGCGCTGCATGCCTTGGAGGATGCCGGCTTCTATTGCATCGACAACCTGCCGCCCACCATGCTTACTGCGCTGGTGGAGCAGTCGGGTTTGCGCCTTGACGCGAACCGTCGCCTCGCCGTCGTGTGCGACTTGCGCTCGCACGACCTCTTCGACAAGCTGTGCGGCGAGCTCGACCGCTTGCGCGAGCGGGGCGTCTCATGCAGCGTGGTCTACCTCGATGCCGACGATGACACGCTTCGCCGCCGTTACAACTCCCTGCGCCGTCGTCATCCTTTAGCTGACGGGGGCATCTCGGTGAGCGAGGCCATCGAGCGCGAGCGCGAGCGTCTCTCGTTTGTGCGCGAGCGGGCGAACATGGTGATCGATACCTCGAACCTGCGCGCTCGTGATTTGCGCACGCTGCTCGTCGAGGAATTCTCGCGCATACCCGCCGAGCAGGCGCTCAACGTGTCGGTGTTCTCGTTTGGCTTTAAATATGGTGTGCCGCTCGATGCGGACATCGTTATCGACGTGCGCTTTTTGCCCAACCCCTATTACGACCCGACGATGGCCGAGCTCACCGGCCACGACCAGCTCGTGCGCGACTTCGTGCTTGGCCGTGAGGAGACGCGCGTCTTCACGGCGGCGTGGTTCAACCTGCTCGATGTGACGATGCCCGGGTATGTGGCCGAGGGCAAGAAGCATCTTGCCATAGCCGTCGGTTGCACCGGTGGCCAGCACCGAAGCGTCGTGATTGCCGAGGCCACTGCGTCTCATCTTATCGAGCGTGGCTACAACGTGTCGGTGGGTCACCGTGACCTGCCCCGACACGTCAAGGCGTAGGTGGTTCCATGAGTGCCCATCCACTACCTGACCAGGTTCGCGCCGTTTCCATCGGCGGCGGCACGGGGCAACCCAATGCGATTCGCGCCCTGCGTGCAGCCGGTTGCTTCGTCACGGCCATCGTTGCCATGGCCGATGACGGCGGTTCCACGGGCATCATCCGCCAGGAGATGGGCATGGTGCCCCCTGGCGACATCCGCAAGTGCCTCGTGGCCATGGCGGCTGATCCTGCGGGTCCTCTGGCCCGCGCTTTCGAGCACCGCTTCTCCTTTGCCGACAACCACTCGCTGGGCAATCTCCTGCTTGCCTCGCTTGCGGCCGAGACCGGCTCGTTTGGCGAGGCAATCGAGCTGTGCGGCGAGATGCTGGGCTGCCACGGTCTGGTGTGTCCCTCCACGATGGAGAACGTCGTTTTGTGCGGTCGCACGCGCGACGGCATGGAGTTTCGCGGCGAAGCAACGCTTGGGTCGGGTCCCTGCGCCCTGTCGGAGGTGTGGCTTTCCCCGCGTGCACCGCAGGCAACCGAGGCGGCGGTCGAGGCGATTCTCGAGGCCGACGTCGTGGTGCTGGGCCCAGGTTCGCTTTTCACCTCGGTCATCCCCAACATCCTCGTGCCTGGTATCAAAGATGCCCTGCATGCCACGAGGGCGCGCAAGGTCTACGTGTGTTCCATGGCCGACATGCAGGGCGAGACCTGGGGTTTGTCCGCCGAGGAATACGTTGCGGCGCTGCTCGACCATGGCATGGAGGGCTGCCTCGACGCCGTGCTGCTGCACAAGCCGCTCGACGCCGACGCAAGTCTGGCCACGCGTCACTTCCGGGCCATCACGCAGACGGGGCCGAGCGACATGGGTGCAGGCGATGAGTTTTTCCGCCCCGTTCCGCTCAGCGAAGAGTCGCTGCGCCGTCTGCAGGCTCGCGTTCCGCTCGTGATTGTGCGTGACTTCTCCGACCCGGCGCATCCCACTTGGCATGACCTGTCCAAGCTAAAATGCGCGCTGCGAGGGGTGATCGAGACGTGTCCTTCACGGCAGAGGTAAAGGACGAGCTTTCCCGTGTGGAGTGCGGTGCAGTCGCCGAGCGGGCCGAGTTGGCGGCCATCGTGCGCATCTGCGGCACACTGTCGCTGTCGGGCGCCCGGCGCTTCAGGCTCGCGCTCACCACTGAGACCGGTTCGGTCGCACGCGTGGCATACACGCTCCTCAACGGCTCGAAGCCGCTGACGTGTCAGCTCACCGTGCGTCGCAGCGTCCTGCACAAGACGCGCAACTACCTCATCAGCGTTCCCGACCAGGAGGGTTTGGAGGAGGCGCTCATCGAGATGGGCGTGCTCACCTCCCAGCTCGGTCTTGCCCGAGAGATTCCTGCAGCTCTCGTGCCTGATGAGGAAGCGGCGTTTGCCTATCTGCGCGGCGCTTTCTTGGCCGGCGGATTTGTCTCCGAGCCGCATACAGCCGACGCTCATATGGAGATTGTGGCACAGACGCGTAGCATCGCCGACGGCATCGCCTCCATGTGCGAACGTGTGGGCATCCCTGCCCGCGTGGGTCGCCGGCGCGGCGCCTTCGTCATCTACCACAAGAGCGCCGAGGGCATCCAGGAGATGCTCGCGGCCTTGGGCGCCCCGCGCTGTGCACTCAAAATGGCACGGGTCCGCGCGGTGCGCTCTGCTCGAAACGATGCAAACCGCCTGGTAAATGCCGAACTTGCGAATCAGAAGAAGGCGGCCGCCGCCGCAGGCAGCCAAACGCTTCTCGTTGAGCAGGTTATCGCCGAGGTGGGGTACGAAAAGCTCCCTCGCGCGCTCAAGGATTTCTGCGACCTTCGCCTGGCCCATGCCGACCTGTCGTTGCGCGAGCTGGGCAACATAGCCGACCCGCCCCTGTCAAAATCCGCCGTTGCACACCGCGTGCGCCGTTTAGAGCAGCTACTCGCCGAGCAGCGGGCAAACGGCAGCGAATGATACGTTACAATTGTGTTAACCATCTATCCGATGTTCGGGCGTGGAGCCCACGTTAAGGAGGATTATCGCATGACGGTCAGAATCGGTATCAACGGCTTCGGTCGCATCGGGCGCGTGGCGTTCCGCGCTGCTCTCGACGATCCCGATATCGAGGTCGTGGCCATCAACGACCTGGGCAAAACTGAGGCCATGGCGCAGCTTTGCCGCCGCGACTCCGTCCACGGCAAGCTCGCACACGACCTGGTCGTCGATGGCATGGACTTCATCGTCGACGGCACGACCCGCATCAAGGGTCTCTCCGCCCGCGAGCCCAAGGCCATTCCCGCCCTTCCCTGGGGCGAGCTGGGCGTCGACGTCGTGCTCGACTGCACGGGCAAGTTCCGCTCCGCACCCGACCTGCGCCGTCACATCGAGTGCGGCGCCAAGAAGGTCGTCCTGTCCGCTCCCGCCAAGGGCGAGATCGACGGCACGTTCGTCGTCGGCGTCAACGACGACCAGTACGATCCCGACACGATGCACGTTGTGAGCAACGCCTCCTGCACCACGAACTGCCTGGCCCCCGTCGCCAAGGTCCTCGTGGACTCCTTCGGCGTCAAGCGTGGCTTCATGACTACGGTGCACTCCTACACCACCGACCAGCGCCTGCTCGACAACTCGCACTCCGACCTGCGTCGCGCCCGTGGCGCCGCCATGTCCATCATCCCCACCACCACCGGCGCCGCCAAGGCTCTCGGCCTGGTCATCCCCGAGCTCAAGGGCAAGCTCGACGGCTTCTCTGCCCGCGTTCCTACCCCCGACGGCTCCATGGTCGACCTCGTGGCCGAGCTTGAGCGTCCCGTGAGCATCGAGGAGATCAACGCTGCCATGAAGGCCGCGGCCGAGGGCCCGCTCAAGGGCATTCTGGCCTATTCCGAGGAGCCGCTCGTGTCCAACGACGTCATTGGCGAGAAGTGCTCGAGCCTGTTTGACGCCGGCTGCACGATGGTGCTCGGAGGCGAGGGCACGCTCGTGAAGGTCGTCTCCTGGTACGACAACGAGATGGGCTATTCCTGCCGCCTGCTCGACCTGGCAAAGATTGTCGCCACGCGCTAAACGGCCTGGTGTAAGGGCTGTTTAAAACCGTTACGGAATCAAAAGCCCACGCCTGTGTTGTGATTGTATGACCTGTTTGCGCCGCCCAAAGGCCCGTCATGGCTTTTGGGCGGCGTTTGGTTTGAACGGTATCCGGCCGCCTGGGGGCCGGAGGCGCCATGCGGTACAATTCGAGTGCCTACAGCCGCGCCCCCTTTCGGGCGCACGACTTGAATCGAGGAAGCATGTCTTATAAGCGCAGCGTCTCCGACGCCGACGTCTCTGGCAAGCGTGTCATTGTCCGCGTCGACTTCAACGTGCCCGTCAAGGACGGCGTCGTGGGTGACGACACCCGCATTCGCGCGGCTCTTCCCACCATCAACCTGCTTCGCGAGCGCGGCGCGCGTATCGTGTGCATGAGCCACCTGGGCAGGCCCGCAGGCACGGGTTTTGAGGCCGCTTACTCCATGGAGCCGGTTGCCGCTCGCTTCTCCGAGCTGCTCGGCGCGCCCGTTGCCTACGTGCGCGACGTGTGCGGCGAGGAGGCCCTCGCGGCGTCCCAGGCCCTTGCCGACGGCGAGGTGCTGCTCGTCGAGAACCTTCGTTTTGAGAAGGGCGAGAAGAAGAACGACCCCGCTTTTGCTGCTGCCCTGGCCAAGCTCGGCGACGTCTACGTTGATGACGCCTTTGGCGTCGCGCACCGTGCCCATGCATCGGTGGCCGGTGTGCCTGCGATTCTTCCTGCCTATGCCGGCCTTCTGCTCGCCGGTGAGGTCGACACCATCACGGGCATGCTCAACGACCCCGCCCGTCCCTTTGTGGCCGTGTTGGGCGGCTCCAAGGTCTCCGACAAGATCGGCGTGATCGACGCCCTCTCCGAGAAGGTTGACGTGCTGCTCATCGGCGGCGGCATGTGCTTCACGTTCATGCAGGCCCAGGGCCTGTCGATCGGTTCGTCGCTCGTCGAGCCCGAGTGGGTCG
>USJP01000165.1 GCA_900555105.1 uncultured Coriobacteriaceae bacterium
GAGCTCCTTGTTGCTCCTTTCGACGCTGTAAACAATATACCTTGGTTAACTTCTAGTCAACACACATCGGCACTTTTCTTCACCAAGGTAAACTCTTCATTCTCTCTCCACAATCCTACTTTATTAGTAGGATTATTACCCAAAAAAGAAGGCACCCGGATTTTCCCAGCTGCCTCCCAGATTACAACTGGTGACTCTTTATTTTGCGGAGCCTACCAGGCACTACTGCACATAGTGCGTGATGTTCTCCGCATTGAGGGCAAACTCGTAGGAGTTGAAATCCTTGCGCGCTGTCCAACCAATGCCGTTCCAGAACTTGTTGCCCACCTCGTTGTCGTCGAAGGCCACAAGCGTCGCCTTGCTGATGTGTTCGTCAGCCAAGGCCTGCAAACAAAAGCGCACCATCTGCTTGCCCAAACCATGTTTGCGGCACTCAGGGGCAACGCACACGTGGTAGAAGCTCCCCTGCCTGCCATCATGGCCGCACAGGATGGATCCTACAATGCGCCCGTCAAGCTCGGCTACACAGCTCGTTTGAGGGTTGCGCTCCAAGAATCGCTCGACATAGGCGCGCGAATCATCGAGTGAGCGCAGCGCAAAGCCGTGAATATGCTCCCACAGGGCGTGGACCTGGTCGTAGTCATCAGCACGCATCACGCGCACAATGGGCCTGCCTGCAAGGTCAGCCTCGGACATTGGCCGTTCCCCTCTCCTCGAACAAAAGCAGGCGTTAGACAAACGCCAGCACCACCAGGCTCGCAAGGTAGACAATGGCGATTGCGATGGCCACCCAGTCGCCCTTGCGGACCTCAAGCACATGGTAGTGCGTGCGGCCCTCGCCACCCACGTAGCAGCGAGCCTCCATGGCACTTGCAAGTTCCTCGGCATGGCGCAGGGCACTTGCAAAGAGCGGCACCAGAATGGGAACGAAGAAGCGGACACGGTCGATAAGACGGCCCTCATCAAAGCGGGCGCCGCGCGAAGCCTGCGCTGCCATGATGTGCTGGACCTCGTCGAAAAGCGTGGGCATGAAGCGAATGGCGATGGTGTACATCATGGCAAGCTCGTGGACGGGCAAACCAAAACGTGCAAGAGGCGCAAGCAGGCGCTCGGCACCGTCGGTAATCGAGATAGGCGAAGTCACCAGCGAAAAAATGGTGCCGGCCATCATGAGCGCAAACACGCGAAACGCCATGTAGACGCTTTGGACGAGCGCATGGTCGGTGATGGAGAACCCCAGGAAGTGCGCCACCACGTTGCCCTCGCGCACAAGAAAGATGTTGACCAGCGCCGTGAAAACGACAAAGAACCACAGCGGCTTAATCGCCTTGCCAACGATGCGCAGGGGCACGCGGGACAGGACCGTCGCAAGCACGAGCATCACGGCAACAGGGATGAGGCCCCAAGGCGCCGGCGCCAAGAACACGCTCACCATGAAGACGACCATGATGGCCATCTTTACGCGCGGGTCAAGCGCATGCAGGGGCGACTTGACGTTGTAGAACGAGCCGACGGTGATAGACGAGCTCATTAGCGCTCACCGCCCTTCACGCTGCAGGCTTGCGCATCGGCGGCCTTGCCACCCAGGCGAGCTGCAATGGCATCAGCGAGAGCGTCGAGCGTGAGGGGCTCGCATCCCAGGTCGAGGCCGCGCTTGCCCAGGTCGTTGGCAACACGCGCCGGCAGAGGCACGTCGAGGCCCACGCGATGGAGCAGATCCGAATGGGAGAAGACCACCTCAGGCGCCCCTTCATCGACGATGCGACCGTGATCGAGCACCACGATGCGCTGGGCCGCCTCGGCGACGTCTTCCATGGAGTGCGAGACCATGACGATCGTGGTGCCGCTCTTGTGCAGGGAGCGCACGATGTCGAACACCTCGCGACGGCCGCGGGGGTCCAGGCCCACCATGGGCTCGTCAAGCACGAGTACCTTGGGGTGCATGGCGATGATGCCGGCAAGCGCCACGCGGCGCTTCTGACCGCCCGACAGGTCGAAGGGCGACTTCTCCGCCACAGCGTCGTAATCCAGACCCACAAGCGCGATGGCCCCGCGCACGGCCTCGTCCACCTCGGCCTCGTTCATGCCCAGGTTGCGCGGGCCAAAGCCCACGTCCTCGCGCACGGTCTCGGCAAAGAGCTGGTACTCGGGGTACTGGGCGACGAAGCCCACCAGGCGGCGCACCTCACGGCGAGCCTTGCGGTCGGCCGTAGAGAGACCGTCCATCGTCACGGTGCCCGATGAGGGCAGCTTGGTGGCGTTGCAGTGCTCCGCCAGCGTAGACTTGCCCGAACCCGTGTGTCCGATGAAGGCGACGAACTCGCCGTCGTTTACGGTAAGCGACACGTCGTCGAGGGCAGGTCCCACGACCTCGGTATCGTAGTGATAGGTCACGTGGTCAAAAACAAGCGGCATGACTACTCGCCTTTCTCTGCATCAATCCCAGCAAGCTTGCAAATCTGCTCCTCAAGCTCGGGAAGGCGGGCAGTGTCGGTCACATCGATTCCGCGAGCACGCAGGGCATGGGCCAGCTTCATGGCAAACGGCTGCTCAAGACCCAGGCTGCGGAGAAGGTCGCCGTGGGCGAAGACCTCGTCAGGCGTGCCGGAAAGCACGATGTTGCCCTTGTCCATCACGTGCACCACATCGGCGTCGAGCGCGTCTTCCATGAAGTGCGTGATGTGCACGATCGTCATGCCGCGCTCGTTGAGGTTGCGCATGACGCGGCGCACGCCACGGCGGCCACGCGGGTCGAGCATGGCGCACGGCTCGTCGAACACGAGCACGTCGGGGTTCATGGCGAGCATGCCGGCGATGGAGACGCGCTGCTTCTGACCGCCGGAAAGCTCGGTGGGGTCGGCCTGGGCGTACTCAGTCATGGCAACGGCCTCGAGCGCCTCGTCAACACGACGGACGATTTCAGGCTGAGGAATACCGAGGTTCTCCGGGCCAAAAGCGATGTCGTCGGCCACGATGCTCGTGACCATCTGGTTGTCCGGATTTTGAAAGACCATGCCCACATGACGGCGAATCTCGATCTGCTCGTCGGGATCGGCGCTGGACAGGCCGCATACACTCACGGAGCCTTCGTCGGGAACGATAAGCGCGTTCATCGTGCGCGCAAGCGTCGACTTGCCCGAGCCGTTATGGCCGAGAATGACGACGTAGGACCCCTCTTCAATCTGCAGGTTCACACCATGCAGTACCTCGTGCTCGCCGTCGTAGGCAAACCTCGCGTCGGCAATGTCTATCTGAGCCGGCATTCATACCCCTTTTTCTTGCGGAAAACTTGGCTGTGCCACGGCGACCTTCACACGTTGAGCCCCGCGGATACCAAAACTGACGCAATGTCAAAACTCGCGTACACCCGCGAAGGGAGGCCGCCGGAAACAGTGCCCGGGCGACCTCCCTTCGGATTCGTTCGTTGTACCCTACGCAGGGATTTCTACGCTATGCGTGGGCGCGGCTGTCGCGCATCTTCACAAGGTTGGAAACCGGCTTGTAGAGAAGGCCAGTGACAACGCCGTTGATGACGCACTTGATGATGTTGAAGGGAAGCAGGATCGGCACCACCATGCTCGCGACCGCCTCAACGGTAACGCCAGGCGTGTAGATGGGGGTGATGACGAAGTTCATGGCGATGGCGATGGCAGTGAAGACCACGGAGCCCACGACGATGGCCACGATGGCGCCCTTCAGGTTGTGGAACTTCTTGTAGATGAGGCCCACGATGAGCACGGCGCCGATCATGGCGACAAAGGTGAGCAGCGAACCCAGCGGGGACATGATGAGCTTGGGAATCCAGCTCACGAGCTGCACCATGATGCCAGCGGCAGGGCCGTACATGAGGGCGACGGTGAGCGTGACGATGCCGCTCGGGTCATACTGCAAATAGGGCGCAGGCGGGAAAATCGGAATCTGGATGAACGACAGAGCCATGCCCAGTGCGCTGAAAATGGCAAGCGTCACGAGCTCGCGCACGCTCCAGTGGCTGCGCTTGGCCTTGTTGACTCCGGACTTCTCGGTGCTTGCGTTAGATGCGGCCATGGTACACCAGCCTTTCTACCCGCCTTGGGCGGGCGCGAAGGCGCGGGCTGCACTTTTTGCCGGAAGCCCCCCTGGCCTCCTACAAACAAAAAGACCCGCGCACGGCTGCAGCGGGTCTCTGGTAGCGATGTGTGGCGCGACCAGGTGTTACTATCATCCGGACTATACCGTCGGCCCTGGAATCTCACCAGGTCGGCCAGCTATTGCTGGCTCGCGGGCTCGGGTCGGCCAGACCCATACCGCCGGTGGGGAATCTCACCCCGCCCCGTAACAGATACGCAAGGCGTAAGGTACCCCACGTGTAAAGAAATTGCAAGGGGTTAAATTCACACGCGCTCGACGAGTTCGGTGTCCCACAGGGATACAGTGAAGAATTGTGACTGCGGCAAGGCGAAGGGGAAGCACGTGACAGACAAGCAAAACACGACGGGAACGTCTGAGACAAACCGTGGGCTCAAGGGCCACGTGCGCTGGCCTTGGGTTGCCGTGTTCTGCCTCATGGTGTGCTTCATCTGGGGAAACTCGCTGGAGCCCGCCAGCACTTCGGGCGCGCTCAGCGGAGGCGTGCTTGAGTTTCTGCAGGGAGGCCTGGCCGGCGTGGGGCTTCCCTACGAATGGCTGACCGACCACATCGTGCGCAAATGCGCCCATTTCAGCGAGTACCTCGTGCTGGGGCTCATCGGCATGCAGGCGTTTACGCCCCATCGCTCGCCACGCTGCACGGGCGCCATCGTGTTATGCGCCGCGCTGCTCGTATGCGTGCCGAGCTGCGACGAGACCATCCAGCTCTTCGTCGAGGGTCGCTCCGGACAGGTGAGCGACGTCCTACTTGACTGCTGCGGTGCTGCCACCGGAGTCGTGCTCACGTTGCTCGCCCATGCGTTGGCAACCCAGCGCAAAGCCAAGAAAACCCCAGCATAGCCAACAAAAAA
>USJP01000166.1 GCA_900555105.1 uncultured Coriobacteriaceae bacterium
CACTGCAGTACGTGAGACCCGCCAGGCAGCCGCGCTCGAAACGCGTCTTGACACCCAGCTGCTCGGCCACACGCGTGAACTGCGGAGCGCACGTGGGCTTGACGTCGATGGAAACTTCGGCCTGCTTGGCCATGATCTGGCGCAGCAGGCGCTCGTTGGCCGCAACTTTAAGCGATGTGTCGTTGATGTACTTGCCGCGCCCCACCGGGATGAGGAAGAAGATGTAGTGAGCGATGGCACCGTGCTCAACGGCGAAGTCGGTGATGTCGCACACCTCGTGCTCGTTCCAGTCGAGCACCGTGGTGTGAATCTGGAACGGCAGGCCCACCTCGCGACAGGCGCGCATGCCGGCCACCGTGGCGTCCCATGCGCCCTCAAGACCGCGGAAGGAATCGTGCTTGGCTCGGTCGAGGCTGTCGAGGCTGATGCCCATGGCGCAGGCACCGCACTCTTTGAGGCGGCCTGCCACCTCGGGCGTGATGAGCGTGCCGTTGGTACCGAACACCGGGCGCAGGCCCTTGCTTGCGGCGTAGGCCACGAGCTCGTAGATGTCCGGGCGCATAAGCGGCTCGCCGCCGGAGAAAATCATGATTTTGAAGCCTGCAGCGGCGATCTGGTCGATAAGCGTGCGGGCCTCGTCGGTCGTGAGCTCGTTTGCGCACGCGTCGGGGCGCGCGTCCTGGTAGCAATGCTTGCAGGTGAGGTTGCACTTGTTGGTGGTCATCCAGGATACGATCATGACAATCTCCTTCCCACGTGCCTGCAAGACACGCGGTAGCTGGTAGGACGGTTGGTTGTTTGATTGCTTATTGGTTGGGGCGGACCAGAATCAGACGAGCCAGAATCAGGCAATCCACAGCCAGGCAATCTGGTCCATCAGACTCTTTCCGATAGGGCATTGGGTTATTTGGCAGCGTCATCGCCCCCGCAGGCCTCGACAAGCTGGTCGAGGTAGGCATTCATCTCGCGCCGCATGCCACCGAAGCCCTCGCCGTGCGCGAACTCGAATGAGGCGGACATGTCTTCAAGCAAGGAGAAGCGCTCTTCGGCCGGTCGCCCCTCGTCGGCCTTGCGCAGAGCCACGACCTTACGGGCAAGCTCGACGCTGCGCGCGGAGTCAAAGGGCTCGCGGCGGCGCATGAGAGCGACCGCCTCGGCGATGACCTCGTGCCAAGCGGCGATGACGCAGCGACGGCCTTCGTCGGCGTCGTGGGGCGCATCCGCCCCGATGCTGCGAGCCATCGCCTGCCAGTCGGGCTGAGTGCCACTGGCACGGCTGGTGTCGAGGGCTGCCTGACGCATACCGCTCAGGACAGCATGGCGGTGCAGCAGCTCTGCAAAGTCCTGCTCGGTTTTGAGAATAGCCTGGGAGAACACGTCGTCGACGCTCTTTTCACCCAGCTCCTGCGCCACAAACTGGCGAATCTGGCCCAGAGAAAGCCCCGCGTACTTGAGGCAGAGCACGCAGTAGAGCCTATCGAGGTCTTCAGAAGTATAGAGACGCTGGTTGTGAGGCCCCTTTGCACTCGGCGAGAGGATGCCCTGCTGGTCGTAATACTGCACGCTGCGCACCGTGACACCGGCACGCTGCGCTATCTCTCCCACCGTCATATAGCCCGACGTGGTCGAAGCCGTCTCTCCCATTCCCTGTCCTTCTCCCATGGCTCCTTCTCCATGACATAAGGATGCCCCATGACGCTACGTCACCGTCAATAACATATGGCGGTTGTTGCGAAATCGCAATTAAGGAGAGTAGGCAGGCCGGGAGGCCAAAGACGCGCGCAAGAAGGCGGGTTGGAAGGCGCATCGAGCGCCCCCTGCTTGGAATTTAACATACATCTCGCCAGTCGAGATGTATGTTAAATTATCAAAGCCCCAGTTGGTGCGTTTTTAGAAATCCTGAAATGTATGTTAATTGTCGAGTGAGAGCTGCGTGCAGCCATGGCCGGCTGTCTAGATATCCATCACCGTTGTGACAATCTCGCGGGGATGTCCGAGGCGGGCAAGCTGATCGGCGATTTGGCGGGCGTAGG
Source organism: uncultured Coriobacteriaceae bacterium (assembly GCA_900555105.1). Classification (GTDB taxonomy): domain Bacteria; phylum Actinomycetota; class Coriobacteriia; order Coriobacteriales; family UMGS124; genus UMGS124. The sequence goes on from USJP01000166.1 coordinate 2,034, forward strand.
CATCGCCGTGCTCCCAGGGAAGAACCGACCAGATGATGCGCTGACGCTCGCGCTGCAGCACAGGCATGCTGATGAGCGCCTTGAGCTCGTCGAAGCGGCCATCCTCGATGTGATCGAGCTCCTCGGCAATGAGAACCACCTCGAGCATGACGGCGTCGAGGCCACCCTGCTGGAAAAGGTCCTCCGAGGTCACCGGCAACACGACGCGCCCCATTGCGGCAAGCTCGCGATTGCGGCGCAGGTCATCAAGGTACTTCGCGCGAACACTGGCCGCATCGGTGCCAGCCTGCTGACCATCGGCCGTCTCCCCCACCGCGAAATGCGCATGCCCGTCGTAGTTGAAGCCAACGTGCGTCCCCACAAGCTCGATGTCAGGCACGCGGGAATCCTTGCAGCCCAGCGACACAAGCTCGGGCGCGGTGAGCTGGCGCCTGTTGAGCGCCACGTCGCCCAAACCGTAGCCTCCCTCGCTCATAGGCAGCAACGCAAGCGCGGCCACGATGGCCTCCATAGGCGACCACGCGTTGTCCCTCACAAGCGCCAAAGCCTGTTTGGCCTTTTGAGCGCCGCGAATCCTACCTGCATACTCAATGAAATCGCTGATGCGCCCCACGTTCGTCGTAGGCTGTACGCCAAAAGTCACATCGCCACAGCGGGGATTGCGTGCGTCGCGGGTATAGGTGCCGCAGAGCTCGTAGCCCAGCAGCACGAGGGCCATGGGCGTCATGTACGTAGCCGCCTCAACAAAGGCAAGCTCAGGGCAGCTGGCCGCGATACCCTCATCAAGCTCGACAAACGACAGCGCGGGCAAATTCTGCGAGTACACCGTGCTCGTGGCGAACCGCGCCTGCAGGCGAGTTTCGGCGCTGGGAACGGCAACGGCGAGGGGATGGTCCGTATCGGGCGCAGCGTCGAGACCGAGTGCGTCGAGCGGCAGCAACCTGGTAGTCCAGCGAACCTGCGGGTCAGGATTGGGAGCGAAGAGGTCGCAGCGCTCGGAAGGCAGCGCTTTATGTGCCGCACGCGCACGGCGCAGGGCACGCAATCCGCTCAACTTGTTGACTGCCAGGTGCATGAGGGGCCTCCCCGCTCGTATATCCTATCGATGCGGTAAGATTAACATACATTTCGGGATTTTAAAAATCACGCCAACTGGTATTTTGTTGAAATAACATACATTTCAACCCATGAAATGTATGTTATTTTGAGCCAGCACAGAAGAAGTCGGGTGATTTGTCGCCGTTTAAGACCCGTCTATGCCTCTGCCCCGCTCAGGCCGTGCGCAACCCAAAAACGTCGGGCATGATGACCCCATACAACCATGCGCACCCGCATGTCACCGTTGTGCGAGTGCGCAAACCACGGGCCTACAAGCCACCGCCAGAACCCGTCAACGCTGTGTTCCTACCTTCCGTTGTGCTCCTGGTAGGCACGCTCGATCTCGGGCACGGCGGCAGGCGTACTGTGTGCGTCGAGCTTGCGTACCGCCCAGCCAAAGACGCCGGCAAGCACATGCTGAAACAGCGTGCCCATCATCACGGGAAACATCGTTACGCTGGGAAAATAGGCGGCGGCAAGCACCGCGCCCGTGGTGATGTTGCGCGAACCGCTCGCGACACCCAGCGTGATGCACTCGCCCACGTTTCGGTGCATGAGGCGGGCGAGAATATAACCGAGCACGTACGCCACCCCCGACAGCAGCGCCATCGCCAGCGCAACTACCAGCAGCTCGGGCGTAAAGTGGTGCATCGAGCCAGAAATACGCGTGGAATTGGTCGCCAGAATAAGCACAAGCATAATCTTCGATGCGGGGGCCAGCCACGGGGCCACGCGGGCGTTGGCCTTGCCGTGGCTGAGGTCGTTGCACGCCATGCCAGCCACAGCGGGCAGGGCGATCATGATGAGCAGGTCGAGCATCATCGCAACGAGGTCCACATGCACCGTTGCCCCCATGAGCAGCTGTATGGTAAGGGGCATCGTAAGCGGCGCAAGCACGGTGGAAATAACGACCACTGCCAGGCCAAATGAACGATTGCCGTTGTAGATGTCCACCCACATGAGGCCCGTTACGCCCATGGGCACGCAAAATTCGATGACCATGCCAGCGATGGCGTCGGTGTTACCGGGGACGACAAGGTTGCCCACAGCCAGCGCCAGCACGGGCATGACGATAAACAGCACGAACAGGGCCGCTAGCAGGGATAGGGGATGACGAATGACCGCAAGCAAATCGCGCGAGGTAGTGGCCAGGGCGCTTTGGAACGTCATGAAGGCGAACATAAGCTCAACCGCAGGGGCCATCCAAGAGAACTGGTCCGGAAACAGCACGCCCACAAGCATGCACAAAGGAGCCGCGGAGGCCATGTGGCGCCCGATGAACGCGCCGATGGCAAACCACGGGTTCGTTGCCTTGCCTGCCTGCACTATCGCCATACCGTCGATTGCCTTCCGCCCCATGGCCCCGCATTCGCACGGAGCCGTCCGCTGCCTCACCACTGCCACGCGCAAGCCAAACAAGCCGTGCGCCATTTCGACAAAGAGTACGCCCCTTCGGTCGCCGCGCAGTTCACCAAGCAAAACCCCAGCAAAGTCTGCCATAAATCCCCAGACAGCCGAGCGAGCTTGATACCGCAGGGCTCGCTCGCAATATGGCGTCTACGCACGTTGTCCAGGCATAGTTCCTGTCCAATATGACTCCGCCGCGTACATGCGGCACCATAACGCATCGCACCATAGCACGCCGCATCCGGCCAAATTCGGGCGCAAACGCAAACACAAGCAGCGCAACTGCGTGAACCGCCCATCTCGGTCGGCATTCAGAAATCCCGAGGCCCAGCGGCGCCGCAACCGTCGCTCGACCCAACCCCGCCAGCGCACGAAAGGAACCGCTCCATCCGTCGACCTCTTATCGGCCAAGACCCAACTTCATTCGCGCACACAAAG
>USJP01000167.1 GCA_900555105.1 uncultured Coriobacteriaceae bacterium
GAGAAGACACGCACCGACGAGCCTGCGCCCGACCTTCGTGCACAAGCAAGCGACCTGGCACGCAACCCGTATATGCACATCCCCCTGGCAGAGGCCCTCAAGCTCGACCGCGACTGGCGCGGCCTGCGCATGACAAGCGCGCACGACTTTGCCCAGGCGCTTCGTGCTCAACTGACTGTGCAGGACCAAGACGGCCAGGATGAGGCAACCCCGGCGGACCCCGATGGAACGGCATCGGCTGCGACAACCCCGGCAGATCCCCATGGAGCGGCGGCGGACACAGAGGGCATGGCAACCCCAAAGGACCTCGACTCGGTCCTCGCCCTGCTTGAGGCCCGTCTTCCCCAGCCCCTCTCTCCCCAGGACCAATTCGAGCGCGCGTGCGCCAAGGCCCTCGTCCGCGGCGTCGAGACATGGCGGGCACTCATGGGATCTGCCCCCAGCGCCGACGACCTCGCTTGGCTGTTCGAGTGCATCTCGGCCCCCGTGGGCTGGGTCAACGTGCCCACCAGCGACATCGGCGCCCAAAAGCAGGCCCGCGTGCTGCAAGCAAACCCCAACGCCGTGCGCGTCGTCAGGCCCGGCGAGGCAGACGCCTTGGAAGCGCATGCCGTCATCCTGTGCGACCTCACGGCAAACGTCTACCCCCTGCGCGAGCGCGTAGACGCAAAAACGAGCCTATGGCAGGCCCTCGGCATCGTGTCTGGTCCTGGTCAGATAGCGCAACTGCGCCGTACCTTCCGCTCGTGCATCGAGGCGGCACGTGACATCATGGTGGTGGAGCGCGTCTTGGCCGATGAGGAAGCAAAACCCCTGCGACCCTGCGCCCTGCTTGAGGAGCTTGTGGACTGCTATCGCGACGACCCCTCTGACATCGATGGCCTCGACCGCACCACGGGCCTGCCCATCTCGGGCGACATCAACGCCATGGGCATGGGCGAGGAAACGTTCGCCCAGCTTGCAAGCCCTGTGACGTATGCCCCCGCCCTCGTGCGGTGCGACCCTGCCGCCTTTGAGCTTGCCGACCCGGCGCTGGGTGCCTCGTTTGCCAGCCCCGACACGCTCTGGTCGCCCAGCAGCCTGGAGGCGCTCATCAACTGCCCCCTGCGCTGGCTCCACGAGCGCAAGCTTCCCTCCGACGACCTCGACATCCCCTTTGGCGACCCCCGCTCGCGCGGCACGTTCTGCCATCTGGTGCTCGAGCGCTTCCACGACCTGCTGGGGCAGCGCACGGGCATCACGCGCATCACGGCCGACACGCCGCGCGAGGTATGGGCGGACGTCTTCGACGAGAGCTTCCAATATGCCTGCGACGCACAGCCCCAGGCTGAGCGCCCCCTCATCCCCATCACGGAGCTGGAAAAGGCGCGTCTGCGCGATTACCGCTACAGGCTGGTCAGGTGCCTTGAGCGCGAGCAGTTCATGCCAGAAGGGTTCGTGCCGACCTACAACGAGTGGAAGTTCGGCGGGGAGAGCGGCACCGTCACCTTCGGCGGCGTGCGCATTTCCGGCATCATCGACCGCATCGACCTCAACCCGCAGACCGACTCCGTCCTCGTCGTAGACTACAAGGGAAGCCTGCACAAAGGACACAAGCCCGTGCAGCCCAAAAAGACCGATGACCTCTCCACGCTCGACCCGCTGCCCCAACACTCGCAGATCATCATGTACATGGCCGCCGTCCAGCAACTCATGCCCGAGCGCAACTTGGCGGGAGGCCTGTACGTCTCATACAAGAAACCCGAGTGCGCCGGCTTCCTCAACATGGCCCACTCCGGGCTCGTTCCCGAGGAACGCGGCTTCTACCTGCAGCGCAAATACTGCGTCCCTTTTGAGGGGATTGACGGAACGCCGGGTGTCGAGCTCGTGATGGCACGCGTCGAGCAGGCCGCAGCCGAGGCAATCGCCGAGCTTCGCGAGGGACGCGTTGTGGCGCGCCCGCGCTTTGAGAAGGATTCATGCAGCTACTGCCCGCTTGCCGGCAGCTGCCCTAGGGAGGCAAAGTAACCATGGACCTGAGCACCCTCACCCCCCAGCAGCGTGCCTGCGTCGAACATGTGAACGGCCCCTTGCTCGTAAGCGCCGGCGCCGGATCGGGCAAGACGTTCATGCTCACGCAGCGCATCGCCTATGCCCTGCTCAATCCCGAGCTCTCCGGCGTCACCGACATCGACCAGGTGCTTGCCATCACCTTCACCGAGGCGGCCGCGGCCGAGATCAAGGCACGCGTGCGCAACAAGCTGCGTCAGGAGCGCATGCCCGAGCAGGCGCTCAAGGTCGACGCATGTTGGATTTCCACCATCCACGGCATGTGTTCGCGCATCCTGCATGAAAACGCCCTTGAACTCGGCCTGGACCCGGCGTTCGGCCTTATAGGCGACGTGGACAAGAACAGGCTGCTCACAGCCTGTCTCGACGAGGCCGTCAGGAACTCCGACGGCGGGTTTGACGCGTTCCTCGACGAATATGACAACGACGAGACCCGCAAGATGGTGTTTGACCTGCTCGGGAAGGCCGCAAACGTGCGAGGCGGGCTCAGCTCGGTCGTCATGGCCCCCATCATGCCCGCTCGCGACATCGCACAGGAGATGTACGAGGCAATCATCGACATCGACACTGCGGCGCGGGACGGCATAGACAACAGCGGCAAGCCGACGAACACGTTCATCCCTGCCGTGCGCGACATGGCAGAAGGACCGTACGGCATCCGCACGTTCGACAGGCTCCGCTGTCAGGACGACCCTTCGTATGCCGATGTCTATGGGTACATCTTTGACAACCCCTCCCCCTCCACGACGGCAAAGGACTTCAAGCTTGCCGGGTATGTGTTCCGCCAGTCCCTTCTCCGACTCCTCGCAGAATGTGAGATGGGCCTGGCAGCGACCGCGCGCGAGGGTCTCTACGCACTTGCGTGCGAGGTGCAGCGCCTCTACGAGCAGCATAAATCCGCCATGGGTGTACTCGACCAGGACGACCTCATCACCAAGACGCTCGACGCATTTGAGAATCTGCCCGAGGTGGAGGCCCGCTACCGCGACCGCTTCCGCCTCATCATGGTCGACGAGTTTCAGGACACAAGCGAGCTGCAGATTGCCCTCATCTCGCATCTCACCGACGGCGACCAGCGCCTCTGCACCGTGGGCGACACCCAGCAGAGCATCTACCGCTTCCGCGGGGCCGACGTGAGCACCTACCTCGTACACAAGCGGCACATGCGGGAGCTGGAAGGTGACGGCGGCCTCGCATGCGAGCTCGACCGCAACTTCCGCTCGCACGGCGACATCATCCGCTTCGTCAACAAGGTCTTCAGCCAGGAGCGTGTGTTTGGCAACAACGAGTTCATCAAGCTGGGCTTCGACGAGAAGCATGCCGAAAACCCCCGCAACGCGTTCCCCGAGGTGCCCCGCATCGAGATTGTCGCGACAGCGTCAAACAGCAGCAGGGCGGCCAAGAACGCCAAGACCGACGACCGCATCGCCTATGAGGCGCAAGCCATTGCCAAGCGTTTCTGCGCTCTCCACGAGACCGGCTCGGCAAACTGCCGCTGGGCCGACATGGTCATCCTGCTTGGGCGCATGACAAACGCTGAGGTCTATGCCCAGGCCCTGCGCCGACACGGCGCCCCCTGCACCATCACGGGCGGTTCGGGCTTCAAGGACACGACCGAGGCACGCGCAGTTGCCTCCCTGTGCGCCGCCCTGGCAAACCCGCTGGACAATGCCGCCATGGACATCGCGCTCGCAAGCGAGGTCTTTGGGCTGGGATGCGACGAGCTCCTGACACTTGCGACCTCCCCCGAGGGCAAGAGGCGCAGCTTCTGGCACGGCATGCTCGCCTGCCTCGACGAAAAGCCGGCGGGCTCGCAAAGCGCCGCCCTATCGCCGCGCGTCCAACTTGCCGCACGTGTCTTCGCACATGCGGCACGCAGGGTCAGTACCTCCCAGATGAGCAGCTGCCTCAACGAGATCGCCGTCGAGTCGGGTTACCTGCCCCGCCTGCAAGAGCAGGGACCGCAAGGCATGGCCCAGGCGGCCAACTTCTTCAAGGCCCTGCGCATGGTGGAGAGCATCGAGCGTGACAACCCCTTGGCAGGGCCCGCACAGGTCAGCGACATCTACTCCCAGATGATCGACGGGGGCATCACCGAGCGCCCGGGTTCGCTCAACACCGACGAGCAGGACGCCGTGCGCATCCTCACCATCCACAGCTCGAAGGGGCTCGAGTATCCCATCGTGGCCCTCGCCGACTTCAACGGCTCAAACGGCGGCCACCCAAGCCCGCTCACCCTCGAATGCGCCAACGGGCGCCTGTACCTCTCACTGAAACCGGGGAACTCAAAACCTGAGACCGAGAAGAACCGGGCACCCGAGCTGAGCGAGACCATGGTCAACGGGCTCGCTGAGGCAGGCATGCTCGAAGAGCCCCTGGCGCTCGAAGACGAGGACATCACCGCGGGCGGCATGAGCACGTCGCTCAAGGCATATCACGACGCCGAGGAGCTCGCTGAGCAGCGCCGCAAGTTCTACGTAGGCGCAACCCGCCCGCGCGAGGCCCTCGTCATCGCCGTGAACTACGCCGACAGCTCCAAGCAGATGGAAAAAGACGACTGCATCAACGACCTGCGGTGCAGCCTGTTCGGCCAAGACGGCCCCTGGCACAGCGTGCCGGATGGCATCGACTACGCAGGCACGACCCCTGCCATCGTGGACTATGCCAAGCTCGTGCTCGACCTCGACGGCAACGTCATCGTCGAGGGGCAAGAGGCGGACGGGGCCCAGACGCAGGGGGAGGCCTGCGACAATGCGCCTACGACCTGCACCGTTCCCGAGGCACCGAGGTGCGGCGAGTACCTGAGCGATTTGGAACCCACGCGCCTGCCCTACAACCCCGCACGGGCTGCGACGTTCTCCTACAGCAGCATCGCCGCGCACGACGCCGAGGCCGA
>USJP01000168.1 GCA_900555105.1 uncultured Coriobacteriaceae bacterium
AGAGCGATATCCATGTAGATGTCGATGGCGCTGTCGACGGCGTTATCGATCGTCTTGGCGTACTGCTGGCTGCGCCAGTAGTCGAAGCCGATGTAAAGGCTGAAGAGCACGGCGCAGATGACCGAGATCCAAACGCCGCTGCCACCGATGAGCATGGTGATAAGCGAGACGATAAGCACGCCGATGAGGCCGGCGAAGAGCAGGCCGCCAATCTTGGCAAAGAAGTTGGGGAATGCCAGACTCGCGATGACCATGATGCCCGTGATGAGCAGCGTGTCCACGAAGGCGTACATGACGATGTCGGTATTGATGCCGCCTACCATGGCCACGATGCAGGCAATCTCCAAGCCCAGCGGGATGACGACCATGTTGTAGCCAACAAAGCTGATAAGCGGATTGTCCGACTTGTAGGCGATCAGAAGACCGGCGATGCAGCACACCAGGTAGAAAATCGTGAAAGCGATGGGGTTCATGCTCATCGCGAAGTCGCCCATAGTGGCGCACATAAGGGCGTTGATGCCCAGGCCCCACAGCACAGTGAGGCCGAGAACCATGTTGTAGGTGCGGTCGGAGACAATCTGGCCGTGCGCGTTGGCGACCGAGCGCTCCTCCAGACGCTGCTCATGGCTGTTGCTCAGTGAAAGAGACGACATGTTCCTCATTCCTTGGGATGAATCGACGTGTACAAGTGCGTACATCATACCCGGCAGAGATGCGCCCTCGGCCTTCTCCAAAGAAGCGCCAGAACCTTGTTAGATAGTTTAAATCTCCCAGGTGGGGGCAGGCTCGGGCTGAGCGGGCTTGGCGTCGGAGCGCGTGCGCACCACGACTTCCTGGTTTTTGAGACTCACGCGGGCATAGGCCGGCACCGACTCGGTGACAAAGGCGCTGCCTGCGATGATGGCGCCCTTGCCCACGACGGTTTGGCCACCCAAGACGCTGGCGTTGGAGTAGATGGTCACGTCGTCCTCGATGGTGGGGTGGCGCTTGACGCCTGCAAGCTGCTGGCCCTTGCGCGTGGAGAGGGCGCCGAGCGTGACACCCTGGTAGATCTTGACATGTGAGCCAATCGTGGTGGTCTCGCCGATGACGACGCCCGTCGCGTGGTCGATGAAGAAGTACTCGCCGATTGTGGCGCCGGCGTTGATGTCCACGCCCGTCTTGCTGTGCGCATATTCGGTCATGAGGCGGGGAATGAGCGGGACCTTGTGGCCGTAGAGGATATGGGCGATGCGGTAGACGAAGATGGCAAAGAGGCCGGGGTAGGCGAGGATGATCTCTTGCTTGCTCTGGGCTGCCGGGTCGCCGTCGAAGGCCGCCTGCACGTCTTTGAAGAGCAGCTCCTGGACATGGGGAAGCTCTGCCATGAAGGCATCGACAACGGCGTCGGTGTTCGCCTCGATGTCCTGCGCGGGGAGCGCGGCGGCGTCGCGGAACAGGAACGCCTCGTGCACCTGCGTGCGCAGGGCATTGCGGATACGCATGATCTGCTCAGCCACGTAGTTCTCCGCACCTACGCCCTTGAGGGCCTCACCTGCGTAGTAGCCGGGGAACACGAGGCTGCGCACGTCCTTGATGATGGAAATGATGGCATCGCGGTTGGGGAAGTGCCCGAAGGGTTTGGTGACGAAGATCTCTTCAGCCTCGTAGTTGCTGGAAATCTTGGACACAAGCTCATCAAACTGTGCGTCAATCATGGTTCCCCCTCCAGGGCCGGGTATGTGTGGCGTAAAGCATACCAAAGAAGTAGGGAATATGAACCTATAAAGACGGCTCATTTTTTGCGAAATAACTTTTCTAACGCTGAAGTTAAGCTTTAAGTTCGTACTGTTCGGCCAGGTCAATGAGCTCTTGACGTGTGTGGACGCCGAGTTTTGCGTAAAGGCGCTTCGTATGGCCCTTCACGGTATTCTCGGACAACGTGAGCTCCTCGGCAATGAAGGCACCGCTGCGGCCATGCGCGAGGCGCACAAGCACGTCGAATTCGCGATTGGTGAGCCCATAGTCGCGCGCAATGGCAACGCATTTGACGGAGAGTCTGTCGCGCCTGCCGCTGCCCATGCCGTCGTCGGGCTTTTCGGGCTGAGCGGGGAGCGCTTTTTCGACGTCGGCGGGCGTAACTCCCTCTTCCAAAGAAGACTCGATCGGGGCGGCCTTGGTGAAAAGGGAGTCTTGATCGTCGGCGACGAAAGCGATGGCCACCAGCGCAAGTACCGTGAGCGCCGGCAGTGCCGTGTGAAGTGGGTCATAGGGCGCAAGCAAGAGGCCGAAAATCACACCGGCCGCCACGGGAAGCGAGTAAAAGACCCAACCCATGCCGATGACGTGCGAGGCGTCGACGTGCGCGTGGCGGGCGATATCCGTAAGGATAAGGAACCAAAGCGCGGCCATGGCGGTCTGGGCGGCGCGCACGAAGGAGACCACGAACACATATGCGGTGCCCTCTACCTGCGGGGCCATAAGTATGGCCGCCGACATGAGGAGCACGATGGGGCGCCACACGATGCGGAAGGATATGCGCTTGAAAATCTTGGCGCAGCAGACCCAGAAGACAATGACGAGCCCGATGATGAGCAGGGGAACTGCGAGGTCAGTCAGGGCAAGGATGCGGTCGGGGTTGGCGAGTAGGAGCGTCCAAGAGACGCCTACGGCAAAGCTGTAAACCGTGATGCCCACGGCGATGCGCCAAAGGGGAAGCGCCGCGCGGGCGTTTTCACGAAACGACTTGCTCGGCACGGGTTCGGCGGCAGGCTCGGGGTCAAGATGCTTGTAGCAGGCATGCAGCGTTGCGGGAATGGCAAAGCCCACCAGAGCGAGCACGATGCAGGACCCTGCATCGCCCACGACAAACATGAAGCACTCGATAAGGGCGGCAATGACGAGTGCCAGTGCTACCATACCGCACGCTTGGCGGGGCTGCATCTCGCTATAGGGTGTGCTCCAGGTTCGATAGGCGTAGGCAATGCCGTACCCGCCCATGATGCAGACGGCCAGCGGGTGCATGGGGACGCGCAGAAGCCTCGGCATTTCTAGGTCGAACATCATGAGCGGAGACAGCGCTAGGCAGATTGCGCTTGCCACGGCGGCAGGGGAGAGCACGCCCTTGGCGCGCTTGTCGCGCTTGTCCAGGAACACCAGGGCGACCATGAAAAGCGAAATGCTTGCGTAGAACGCCGCAAGCCAGGCGAAGCCCGCGTGATCGCGCAGCTGTCCACTCATGACGTGGATCCAGACGAAGACTAGGGAGAGCCCGACAATGTACGGGTTTCTCAGCGCATCATCCTTCACGACCTGCACGGCTCCTCTCGGCGAGTCGATGCCGGTAACATCCCATTAACGTTACCTTCACAGTTCCATCACAAAAGTAACACCCCTAAACGACCAAAAAACGGGGGCAAACGGCCAATACAATAGACCCAAAAGGGGTTCAAATCTAGCTTCAACTGGTGAAACGCCAGAAATAGACCATTAACGGGTCTAATGGTCGCGCGTATCTGCGCGTAACCTCTCCCGCTGCAATGCTTCGTATACGGTCGAAGCAAGGACGAGGTATAGGAAAGGAAGTGTTACATGGAACTCTCGCGCAGAAGCTTTTTGAAGGCCGGCGGCGCAGGCGCACTCGCGTCGACGCTGGCGTTCGAGCTGACGAACCAGTCGAAGGCGTTGGCCCAGGATGTCAATCCTGCCGATTGGAAGCTCGTGGGTACCAAGGAGAGCACGAACATCTGCTGCTATTGCGCAGGTGGCTGCGGTTCTCTTCTTTCGTCTCGCAACGGCGAGCTCATCAACCTCGAGGGCGATCCCGACCACCCCATCAACCAGGGTGGCCTGTGCCCCAAGGGTGCCACGATGGCGCAGCTGCGCAACGTCGTTGACCCCGAGACCCGCGAGGTCATCAAGAACCCCGCCCGCTCCACCAAGCCGCTGGTGCGCCGCCCCGGCTCCAGCGAGTGGGAGGAAATCACCTGGGAAGAGATCATCCCTGAGATCGCCCGCAAGGTGAAGGACACCCGCGACGAGGGCTTCGTTGAGAAGGAAATGGTCGACGGCGAGGAGTTCGTCGTTAACCGCTGCCAGTCCATTGCTTCGCTGGGCGGCTCCCAGCAGAACTCCGAGGAAGAGTACCTCATCTTCAAGATGATGCGCCAGCTTGGTATTGTCGCCATCGACAACCAAGCTCGTGTTTGACACGGCCCCACGGTTGCCGGTCTGGCACCTTCATTCGGCCGTGGCTCTATGACCACGCACTGGTGTGACTTCCAAAACACCGACTTCATTCTGAACATCGGTTCCAACTCCGTTGAGAACCACCCCGTCAGCGCCAAGTGGCTCAACAAGGCCAACGAGAAGGGCGCTACGTGGATCGTCGTCGATCCGCGCTATACCCGTACTGCCGAGATGGCGGACATCTACTGCCCCATCCGTTCGGGTACTGACATCGCATTCTATGGCGGCCTGTACAAGTACATTTGCGACAACCTCATTGATCCTAACCTTGAGGCTTACCTTGAGGCTGTGGAGAACAACGACGAAGAGACTCGCCAGGCGCTACTCGATACATACAACTTCGAATACCTCCTCAACTACACCAACGTTTCCTACCTGCTCGATCCGGAGTTCGCTTTCGACCCCGAGACCGGTCTGTTCAGCGGTTGGGACGAGGAGACCGAGAAGTACAGCAACCATTCCTGGCACTATCAGACTGCCGAGGAAGTTGTGTGGGACACCTCGAAGGGCGGCACCTACGAGTGGGCCAGCCACGAGATCAACCCCGAGGTCCCCGAGTTCACCCCGCCGGTGCTTACCGTCCCCAAGAAGGACGCGACCCTCACCGACGAGATGTGTGTCTACCAGCAGTTCAAGAAGCACTACAGCCGCTACGACATGGAGACTGTCGCCCGTACCTGCGGCATGACGCTTGAGCAGCTCGAGACCGTCTACTCT
>USJP01000169.1 GCA_900555105.1 uncultured Coriobacteriaceae bacterium
TGCGCGTCGCGAAGCTGTGGCGGCACATGTGCGGCGTGATTTTGGGCAGGGGCTCGCGGTAGATGCGATTGTACTTCAAGGAGGACATACTTGACATCATGAGGACAACCGCCAAGGGATGGCGCTTAAAATAACCAATACGCCAAGTGTAAACGTAGGGTTTTGAAAAACTACGTCTATCGGGATTAGACATGCACGGTATCCAGCAGGTTCGCCAGCAAAAAGCCAAACGAAAAAAGCCGGAGGGCCTGGCTCGGCAAGATACCGAGTGAAGGCCCTCCGGCACTCAATACTATCTATGGCGCTGGGAATCAGCACTCCATCCTGGCCTGAGCAGAAAACCCAACGCGCTGGCACACCGCCCTTGTCAGGCCCAACCTTACTCGACGGGCTCCTCTGCGGCGGCCATCTGGCCGGCGATACGGCCGTTGACCAGGCAGTCGGCGGTTGCCATGGAGCCGAGGCGGCAGGCACCGTGGATACCGCCGGTAATCTCGCCGGCCGCGAACAGGCCAGGGATCGGGTTCAGGCGGACGTCGAGCACGTGGCAGTCGAGGTCGGTCTTCACGCCGCCCATGGTGTGGTGGACCTTGGGCCACATGCGCGTGACGATGTAGGGAGGCTCGACGGGCTTGGCCTCGGCGGGAATCGTCTTGCCAAACTCATCGTCAACCTTCGTCTCAACAATTTTGTTGTAGCGCTCCATCTGCGCCTTGAAGGCGTCAAGCGGCATGCCGAAGCGCTCGGCGATTTCCTCGAGGGTGTCAAACTTCCAGCTCACGCCCGCCTCGAGAGCGGCGTCGAGGGAGTAGCGGCTCCACTCGGGGACGTTGCTCTCGTTGCTCACCTGGATCAGGGGCTCGCCGACCTCGAAAATCGTATCGCAGTAACGCTTGCGGTCGGTGAGCTCGCTGGTACAACGCTCGCCGGTCTTGGGGTTGATCGCAGGGGCGTAGGGGTTCACGGAGTCGATCCAGGTAGCGCTCACGCCGTAGCCCTCCTCATCGGGGCTGCACCAGGGACCGCACTGGATCCAGTCGAGGTGCACGGGCAGGGCACCGCAGTCAAGGGCGGTGCAGAGGCTCTCGGCGGTGGCGCCGGCGGCGTTGGTGCAATCGACGGACTCGTCGAGGCGCGGGTCGTGCTGCTTGCGCCACTGCACGTCACGGCCGAAACCGCCAGAAGCCAGGACCACACCACGGCGGGCCTTGAGATACAGGGGCTCGCCGGACGTAACGTCGTTGTTGGAGGCGCCCACGCGCAGCTCGGCGCCCACGACGCGGCCGTTCCCGTCCTTCACAAGGTTGGCGAGCATGGTCTCGGTCTGGACCTCGACGCCCATCTCGGAGAGCCTCTCCTGCAGGGGCAGCACGATGGAGGCGCCGTGGGCGCTCACGGGGTGCAGGGTGCGCATGGTGGTGTGGCCGCCGTAGGGGATCGGCTTGGCCTCGCCGGTCTCCTCGTCCATCTGCCACTCGGTGCCCAGCACGTCGCGCGTCCACTCCCAGGTCTCGTTGGACCTCTCGGCGATGACGCGGCACTTCTCGACGTCGTTGAGGAAGAGTCCCGCCACCTGCATGTCGTGGACGAAAATGTCAGGAGAGTCCTCGATGCCCAATGCCTTCTGGCCCTCAGACTCGCACACGGCGAAGTCGCCGTCGGCCACGAGGGAGTTACCGCCGCAAATGGCGAGTTTCTCGATGATGCGCACATCGGCGCCGGCCGTCGCGGCCTCATAGGCGGCCGCAAGGCCAGAATAGCCCGAGCCTACGACCAGAACGTCGCATTCCTCGTCCCAAGCGACGTCCTCGGCGGCCAACGCGGGACGGGGCTCGCGCCCGAGCAGCGCCATGGCAGCAGCGGAGGCTACTCCCAAAGACGCACCCTTAACGAAGCTGGAACGAGTAAAGCTTTTCGTCTCACTGCCCATTCTAGACTCCCTTCCCGTGCCTTATAGATTCCATCCGCGCGGCAAGACGCACAGCACCGCTTCCCTCGGCTTGACATCGCCCACGCGCCCGGTAACCCCCAGCGTATGCGAGCCGCGTCGTAAAGTCCTGCCCCCTCGGTATTGATTCGGCTCACCACGCGTATTGAAGGTCGTCAATATGGCAGGGCGATTGACGCGATGACCAGGTATTTTCAAAACAGATGCAGCATTCGCCCCGTCTTGGGGTTGCCTTGTCGAGCACCGGCTTGCCCCTTCTTTCAGCTTCCTCTAGACTGAGCGACAAGCAAGGGGGGAGATATGGATGAATCCGACGAGCACACCGGCGTCTTTGACAAGGCGCTGGTCGCTGGCATTTCTTGCCTGGTTCTTTGGACATGGCTGCATTACGAGGGCGGCTGTTACTCGCTGAGCGGCTTCGATATGACGACGGCTAACGTTCGCTGGCTCGCCCACTCGGGAGCCGCCGCAATGGCGTCCCTCACGATATGCGCGCTCGCGCTGCGCAGCCGGCGCGACTATACCCACGACCTTCACAAGGGCATGAGGCTCACTGGCTCGCTTTGCGCCCTGCTTGGAACGGCCGCCGCGCTCGCACTCACCCTAGTCGGCGCAGGCGGGGAGCCAGCCGTGCTTGTACTCGCCTCCGGGGTGCTCACCGGCATCGGGCAAGGGCTGCTGCTGTGCCTCTTTTGCTCGCTCACATCCCACCTTGGTACACGTGCGTCGCTCGCGCACATCGTTGCCGCACTCGCCATCTCGGCGACCCTCATGGTTGCCTGTCATTTCTTGCCAGACTATATCGGTCGCGCAATCGGCATCGTCTGCCCCCTGATTTGCCTGGCAGCCTCCGCCGAGGCGCAGGGTTCGCGCGAGATTCCCGCGTGCAACACTGACAGCAACAGAACCGTGACTTGCGTGGGAGAATCGCGAGCGCTCGACAACAGAAGCGCGACCGTCAAAGAAGAGTCCGAAGCAATCCTGGACAAATGCCTACCTCATGAACGAACTCCCGAATCCTTCAGCAGCGAACGTGCGGCCCACAAAAGGAATCCCCGGCCCCTCGACAACAATCATACGAATCACGGAGAGAATCCCCAACAGCCCGGCAACGAGAATACGGTCCTCGGAAAAAGTCCGAAGCCATCTGTCTTCGTGCGACTCAAGCCGCCGTTGCAGCTTTGCGCGATTTGCCTTGTCCTGGGCATGTCTACTGGCTTTGTAGGGACTTCCTACGAGTTGTTGCCTGAGTCGTTTTACCAGGTCAGCTGCTTGTTTGTTGTGCTTGGCACCTTCATGGCTGCAGTGCTTGCCTACATATCGCACTTCAGGTTGAAGATGGGTGCATGGAGTCTCATGTTCAAGGTTACACTTCCCTTGATTGCCGTTTCATATCTGCTGCTCCCCTTTCCGGCGTACGGCTTCATCGGCCCAGGAATTCACGCGCTGGGTTACCAGTATTTCTTCGTGCTGCTGTGGCCCCTGCTGGGCTCACCCTGGCTGAGGCACAGACTCCCGGCTCTGGCGACAATCGGCGGTGGCCTAGGCGCCGTGCAGGCAGGCCAAGCCGTGGGATCGGCGCTGTGGATATGTCTCTTTGCTGGTGATGGAGCAAGCGCAGACCCCATGGCGCTCACGCTTGCATCCGGCACGGCTATGCTACTGGCGCTCCTGCTGGCGGTCATGTTTGAACGCCCCGCGTTCGCTTGGGCCGAGATGCGACCCGGTAAACAGGCGGATGTGGGAAGCTCCCCCAATTACGAGCAGCTCATGGGGCTCGTAGGAGCTCGCTACGATCTCTCGCCAAGGGAGGTCGAGGTCCTGGCCCTGATTGGACGCGGGCATACCAGGCAAAATGTCGCCGACACCCTTGGCATCTCGCTGCAAACAGCCAAAACGCACGTCGCACGCATCTACCGCAAGCTCGACGTTCACTCGCAGCAAGAGATGCTCGACGTGCTTGAGACCTGTCGTGAGGAATACGGGGCGCAGGCCAGCCGCTGAAGTGTGCGGGCAGGCCGCCAAAACGCGCAGGCCATCCGCTGAAGCGTGCGACGAAGCGCGAGCTTAGGCGTTGAATCCATAACGTTTGCGCAGCTCGTAGCGATCCATGCTCGGGGGCTCACCGCCGTGCAGGATGCCGCCTTCGTGAACGCAGACGAAGAAGGCGCCGTGCCTGTACCAGAGCTGCTTGGTGGCCTTGCCTATCACGACCTCGTAGTACCAAGTGTTGTCCCGGTCACTCATCTGGCACTTGGAAATGCGTGCGATGAGAAATCGTCTGCCATCTGGCCAAATCAAGACCTTCGGCACGATGAAACCGCTGGGCTGTATCGTGGCCTCCACCTCGACGTACTGCCAATGGACCTGGTGAGAGCCCTCGAACCCCACACCCGTCAAATCGCTGAACTCAAGCCTATGCCTCTGTGCCACTGCCATGCCTTGCCTCCCATCTCGCACACCTCCCATCTCGCACACATTGGGCGCAACTGTACGGGATGGGACGGACAACAAAAACCGCCCCGCATGCTCGCCGGAATCGGCAAGCATGCGGGGCGGCCAGATTTGGCGCTATGGGTTGAAACACGCGAGGAGCAGGGCCGTCTTACTTCTCCAGGTAGCTCTCCATGGCGCGACGCAGAATGCTGGAGCGGCTAACGACACCGACCATGCGACCGGCCTCGTCCACAACGGGTGCCTTCTTGAACTTGTGCTGGGCGAGCGTCTGGCAAGCGTCCTTGAGCGTGGTGTTGGCAGGCAGGCTCACGACCTTGTCGGTGGCGATTTCAGCCACAGGCAGCACCATGAGCTCGCGCAGGCGCTCGTCGATGGTCTGGTTGTTGGCAGCCTCGAGGAACACATACGAGCTGGTAAAGGCAGGCGTCTTGTCGGCAAGGTAGCGCATGATGTCGCCATCGGACACAAAGCCGCACACGTGGCCCTGGGCATCCACAAGGGGAAGGCCGCTCACCTGGTGCTCGACAAG
>USJP01000170.1 GCA_900555105.1 uncultured Coriobacteriaceae bacterium
CCACCACCCAGGTGCGCTTGGGCTCTTCGGGCTGGGGCGGTGGGGTTGTGCCTGTGCCCGCGCCAGATCCCGATCCGGGCTGACCGCCCGAGGGGCGCTCGGTGACGTCTATGTCGCCGGGGTTGACAGGGCCGCTGGGCTGCGGGTTGGCGGGGGCGTTGCCGTCGGCAGAACCGTTGCCGTTTGACGCACCGGCACCTGGATTCGCCCCTGGGTTCGCTTCGCCTGTGCTTGGATCGCCGTTTGGCTTGCCTGTCCCAGCTCCGCTGACCTCCGCGCCGTTCTTGTCCACTTTGTCCGTCTCGTTTGCCTTCGATGCGTTGCTGTCGTCCGTGGCTTCGCCGCCATCGCCTTCCTTCACGACAACCCAAGTAACCTTGGTCGTTGCGGGCGTTTTCGGCACATGCACAACCAAGGCGCCCTCGGGTACCTCGGGCCAGGCGTGGCCAGTCCCAGTTGTATTGCTTGCGTCGTTGCTTTCCTGGTCGGCACCGTTTTTGGGATTGTCATCGGCATCGGTGTTGCCCTCAACGTTGCCACTGCCATCCTCGTCGTCGCCATGTGCGGTGTTTGCAGCGCCGTCGCCCGCGCCGTCGCTCTTCAGCACCGCGCCTGCCAGGCTGCACGCCAGCACGCAGGCCCGCACCTCGGTAAGCCTGCCGTCCATAGCCTCCATGACCTTCAGCCCCACAGCGTCAGTTGCCTTCAACCAAGGGAGCGCAAGCGGTCCGCATTCCCCAGCAGGGGCGGAGAGCCCGCATACCAAAGCGCTGGCGATTTCTCCTTCGGCTTTCGCTCTCTCCTCGGCCGTCTCGCGGCATGTCTCCAGCACCCAGACGCCGCCTTCGCTTACACGCACTTCAAGCTCGTCGCCGCACGCAGCCTCATCAGCTCCCGCGCCAAATGCCGCACCGAGCCGCACGTCCCCCATGCGAAAGTCCGCGCCCTGCAGGTACGCCTGCACCTCCTGTGCATCAACGCTGCGTCGCTCGATTTGTGCGCCCGCATCCGCATCGTCGCCCTCAAGCGCCGCTTGGGCCTGGTTTCCTGCAGGTGTGGCATCGCACGCTGCAATGCAGCAGCTGCCGGCTATCGCCAATGCGCAGGCAAGGAGCACGACGCGTTTCTCCATCGAGGACCAGTTCATGTTCGACGCCTCCCGAACGGCAGGGATGGGATGTGACCCTCATAGTATCCTGCCGTCAAAAGGAGGCGTTCATGTGATTCCCGCAGAATTGCCAGCCCATGTCACAGAGACATAACACACCAGCTAAATGGCT
Source organism: uncultured Coriobacteriaceae bacterium (assembly GCA_900555105.1). Classification (GTDB taxonomy): domain Bacteria; phylum Actinomycetota; class Coriobacteriia; order Coriobacteriales; family UMGS124; genus UMGS124. The sequence goes on from USJP01000170.1 coordinate 1,281, forward strand.
ATTTTATTTGATTTTGTCACAAAACAAGGCGCGTTTCCCGTCGGCCTTTCGCCCAGCCGCGCCGGGCTACTCCCCGTCCACAATCTCGGCCTTGAACACGTTGAGCGTCTCGCGCTCCGGGCAACAGAAGGTCACGGTGTCGGGGTCGTTGCCGGGCACCTGGCCGCCGTAGCGCAAGATGTCGATGTAGGGGAAGCCCACGTTGGCCGCCATGGGGCAGAGCTGGCCCCGGTCGTGGTCGTAGTCGAAGGTGTCGCCGGGCTTGTGACCATGGTGGCAGGCGCACTCGCCGAGTTGGTCCACCACGGTGAGGCGGATCTTGGGCCTCTTGCCGCGCGCGGCGCCCTGCTTCTTGCCGCCGGCAGTCTCCTCGCAGGGTACGGGCTCCTTGTCGAGCACGTCCAGGCAGGCCTCAATCGGGATGCCGCGGGGCTTGTCTTCCTGGTCGGCGTTGCGCACGATGAGCTCGCGCACCACGTCCATGGCGTTCTTGGTGGCGTCGCGCAGGGTGTAGCCCTTGAGCACGCGGCCCAGCAGCACCGAGGAGAAGATGTCGCCCGTGCCGGGGAAATACACGGGCACCTCGTCGAAGGGGATAGTGAAGTACTCGCCCGACTCGGCGTCGTAGCCCACAACGGCGCTCACGCCGTCCACCTTCGTGCTCGTGATGACCACCGACTTCGCCCCCAGGCTGCGCATGGCGTCTACCAGCGTCGTTGCGCCCTCAGCGGTGAGTCCGACCTCCATGTCGATGGGCGTGCCGGTCAACAGGCAGGCCTCGGTGTAGTTGGGCATCGCGATGTTTGCCTGCGCCACAAGCCTGCGCATGAGGGCGATCGTGCTCTCGGGCACACCGGCATACAGCGAGCCGTTGTCGCCCATGATGGGGTCGACGAACACGCGTACGCCCTTGACCGCCTGGCGTTCGCAGAACCCGGCGATGATGCGGGCTTCTTCCTCGGTCACGATGAAGCCGGTGGACACCGCGTCGAACGTGAAGCCCAGTTCGTCCCAGATGGGCAGCGTCTTCTTCACGTAGTCGGTCGTGTCGTGGATGAAGAAGTCGGGGTAGTTGAGCGTGTTGGACACAAGGGCGGTGGGCAGGTTGTGCAGGCGGAATCCCATGTGCGACAGCACCGGCATCATGGCGGACAGCGCCACCTTGCCAAAACCGCACATGTCGTTGATGAGCAGGACGTTCATGGACTCCGTTACAGCCGCCATCGCGCATTCCTCCATACCTTCGTGTCTTCATCGCGCCAGGCGCGCAACAGGGGAAATGGTAGCGCGGCCCGCCCGCGCGCCTCGCCCGCAACCCCGCCCCACACCCGAATCACGTGCCGTCTCCACGAGGGGGCAGGTATCTGCGTGTAAAAAGCTGCAGCATGGTTGAAATTCAAGCAGACCTTTACATGTTTGCTTCAGTATGATGATAGGCATATTGTGTTTACTTGTACGACTCACACGGCGCGGCCTGTGACGTTTGGCCAGGAACATGCCCGCTCGTCACGCGCTTACGCTTCAAATGGATGGCATGGGGGAGAGCGCTTACATGAGGGATGAAGGATGCGAGTCCAATATCGACGTTTTAGCGGATCAGCGTGTATCGCACAGCGAGATCGTGGGAAAGGGGCTTGCTGACACAGAGGAGACGCCTCAAGTCAGCCGAAATTTGAGTTCGGGCATCGATTTGCCGATATGCTGGGGTTGTCCCACGACTGAAGACCTCAACCGAATTGAATCACTTGTCATCAAGATGGCTACGGCTCTTCCATGCACCGTTCAAGTTCATACTGGATTTACAAGCAGGGGCAATGAGGCGCTTGAACACATGATTCGCGGCGACGAAGTCTTCCTGCTATCTCATTGGGCGTCCACAAAACACGGACCACGAGTCACGCTTAAGATAAAGGCGCCCAAGAATAAGGTCCTTGGGTGCCTGGGTGGACAAGAATCTGGCATATTCGAGGACCATGATGACAGAGAGTCACTCATGGTGCTTGCATGCATGCTGCCCCATTTGAAGGCCACCGTCCACAGCGTTACCCCGCTTTCGATGCGTAGCAAGGAAGTCGACAACCCCTTGCTGTCTATCAGGGTTGATTTGAAGCCTGTCGATATGGGTGAGCTCTTGTCTGGGGTGCGGACCTTGTTCGACAAAGACTTGAAGGAGCGGAAGCTTTCGACTGAGGACGGAGATTGATGATGGCAGGCAGGACCAAAACCGTTTCCCATGTTGAAAATATCGTGCAGCCCTCAACCGACAATCCAGGGTCTCTTTTTCCTGATGCATTTGACGCTGACCTTGAAGTGGCCATCGACAAGTTGGGAAAAATACTGTGCGACGCGCCCAACGATGAAAAGCCAGGCACCATTGCAGCGCTTGTGGAGCAGTATCCGGAACTCGGTGAACACATAATGGCTGGCAAGAAGAAGGGCTTGGTGGATAAAGCCCTGCTGCAGCAGCTCGGCATTCTCAAACCAACCGCAAGCTTGCTAAAGAACGGCGGAATACGCCACATCGACGCGACGGCTCTCGCAGCGTCTTTTTCCAAGGTCGTGCCCCGCCCTCTTATCGAACCCGACAGCGACAGTGCCCATGTATTGCCCACGGGGGTCATCGGTGTCGATGTGGCAAACAGCGTCGAGCTCAGGAGTGCCCTGATTGGCATCGAGGGTTTGGCTGCAGAGAGCGTGTCAGCTGGCGATACGTACGACATCCAGATTGACGCGCAATCCGATTCGCACGACCATGGCGCTCCGGTTGCTGGTATTCGGGGGATTCCGGGTGTCTCGCTCGTGCCTCTTTGTTGTGGCAAGGATATTTTTGCCGACGCGGTCAAATGCGACTCTTCGGATTTGTCCCAGTATGCAGGCGCAATGGCAATGAGTGTTTCAAACTGCGGTGAAACTTGTTTTGCGCAATTCGAAATACGCTGTTTGGCCAATTTGTCCGCAGACACCATGGTGTATGCGCTGCGCGGGCTCGGCATAGTTCGCGATGCTGATCTCATTGGCGGTATGGGTTGGAATCTCCGCATGCGCCAAACCGTGCGCGGAGTTCAATCCCCTGGCCCTTCGGCAAAGAAGGAAGAGGCGGCTGCGGTGCCCAATTCCAACCAGAGTGAGACACCATGTGATAAGTTCGTCTGCAAGTATGGCGAAGAGGCGACCGCGGCAAAATCTGTACCCGAAGAACCCGATTCCTCGATAGACCATGTCATCCAAACGGTTGAAAACGACACCGATCTCTCGTCCGTTGAACCCACGCCAGACCTCGAGGAGACGCTTCTCGCCTATGAGGACAACGTGAGAGAGGCCGAAGCGACCTATGCGATGGATGGACCCTTTGACAGTGAGCGTCTGCGTACGGTCGAAGCCGAATGCGCCAAGGCTGTTACCGAGCTCGATCATGCGGGGTTCTTCGCATTTAGAAGAAAAAAGGAACTCAAAGCACGTATTGCCGCGCTAAATGAAGAGCGGCAAAACCTCATGAAAGCCCGTGCGGCCAAGGATTTCCTTGACGACGCGCGTAAGAAGCTCGCTCAGGCAAAAGAAAACGCCGAGAACGAGTACAAGCAGCGCGGTTTGCTGTAGTTTGTAATCAGGAAAGTTTTGGCGGG
>USJP01000171.1 GCA_900555105.1 uncultured Coriobacteriaceae bacterium
CGGCAAGCCCCCCAACAAGACCGCACGCCACACGCTCGGCCCCTATGCCAGACGAACGATCTTTGCCATGAAGAAGCCCTCGAACAGCTCGGTGGGGCACACGCACACGGCGCCCTCCAAGCTTGTGGGCAACAGCGGCAGCTCGGGCGCGCCTTCAAAAGCGCGGATGGGACGCAGCTCATACGAGCCCGTCTTGCTTGCCTGAGACAGGGCCTGACGCACGACGGCCTCGTTTTCCCCGGCCAGCACGCTACACGTGGAGTAGACGAGGGCACCGCCAGGCTTGAGCAAGCCGAGCGCCTTCTTGAGCAGGGCCTTCTGGCTTGACTGCGACTTGCTCACGAGCTGCTGGGTGAAGCGACGTTCCAGCTTGGGGTCGGCCACATCGAGCGTGCCCGAACCCGAGCAGGGCGCATCGAGCAAGATCTGGTCAAACCGGAAGAAATCGTCGAGCCGACGCGCGTCAACCTGCATGACGTTGACGCATCCCGCACCCTGGCGGTCCAGGTTGAAGCGCAACTTCTCGGCGCGGGGCATGTGCATCTCGCAGGCGGTGATGTGGGCACGCCCACCTGAAAGCGCCGCCATCTGTGTTGTCTTGCCACCGGGTGCGGCGCACATGTCGAGCACGTCGAGACCCGGTTCGGGGCCCAAGGCAAGCGGCGGCAGCATGGAGGAAAGGCTCTGCAGGTAGAGCGCCCCCTGCTCGTAGAGAGACAGCGCCCAGACTTCACGCAGCTGCGTGTCGGCGGCAAGCACAAAAGCGTCGGGATACCAACCGACGCGCTCATAGCCGATGCCCGCCTCGTCCAGGCAGGCCGCAACGTCTTCAGGCGTTGCCTTGAGGGCGTTGGCACGCAGCGTCGTGCGGCGTGCGCGGCAGCCTTCCACGATGCGCTTTGCCAGCTCAGGGCCGTACTGCTCGCACAGAAGCGGCTCAAAAAACGCGGGGAGGGGCATCTCTACTCCTTGAAACAGGGCGGGACTTCTTCGTCGGGCAGGTCGTTGAACAGGAACTTGTCCTCAAACTCGGGAGGCATCTTGCAGATATGGCGGTCAACGTCCTGACCGTCTGCCGCACCCACGTAATCGAGGAAGCGACAGCCCGTGCACTCTTCCTCCTCGACAAAGGGCCAGAAGTTCTTGTCGAACTTGATGCCGTCCTTATAAATGGTCGCCATGCGTCATCCTCCCCTGCTGCGGCAGCCTCAGAGCCAGCCGCAGACTTACTCCTGCGTCGAGGGCATCCCCTCAACTTGTATGTCGAGAATCATATCGAATGGGACGCGTTCCTTCACGACCCAAATCGCACGCTCCACCTCGTCAATACGACTCACCATGCCCTTGCGCCGCACATAGGCGTCGCGGTCGTAGTAGCAGATTTCGATCATCGTGCCTTTTTTGACCCAGGCCATCTTGCGCGACAGGGTCTCGGCCTCGTCCTCAGTAAGCTCGTGGAAGGGCTGCGCGATGCGCTGGCATGCCTGGATAAGGTCGAAATACCCAGTGAGCGCCGCAAACGGCATGAACTGGCGTGCTCGATCGGCATGGGCCTTTCCCAGGCGCAGCACGCGCCCATCGCGCGCGACGTACGTCTGGCCCTGCCTGCCCTGCGATTCCCCGTTAGCCACGATGGCCTCCCACAAGCCCGTTTCGCTCCTTGCCAGTAGCGCCCGGGCGAAAGTTCGTGCCCTTGAGCAAGGCGTTCTTGCCGAATTTCTCTTTCACTGCAAGCACGGCGCGCTGAAGGTCGTGTTCCTTCTTTTCCTGCTCGACGTCGGTGAAGAGGTCGACAGTGGCGAACTCCTCACCAATCACCGGGCTTGCCGCCACGCTCATGCGACGAATCTGCACACCAGGATCAATCGTCTCAGACCACAGCTCCTCGAACGCAGCCGCGAGCTTCTTGGCCGAGGACGTGTAACCGCCCAGCTTGCGGGAGCCTCCCGCACGCGGGATGGCCTTCCAATAGGCGCGGCCGTGCTCCCCTTGGAAGGCCGAGGAGGCCGCCATACGCGCCTCGCGAGGTATCTCATAGCCCACGACAAGTGAAATGCCACCCGCTACCAGGCGTTTATCAACAAGGTCGAGCACGAGAGCATCCACCATCTCGCGCATCACCGTGTGAGCACGGTCGTAGTCGTAGGGGCACTGGAGCACTTGCCCCTGCTGCAGGGAGGAACCTTGAGGCACGTAGGCCTGAATCTGGGCAATGGTACAGGGCTCCACGCCGTGCGCATGGTCGATGAGATACTCGGCGTTGACTCCGAACTCGCGATAGAGCACCTCAGGATCAAGCCAGCACACGCCGAGCAGGTCATACACGCCGTATTTCTCAAGACGTGACGCAATACCTGGGCCGATGTTCCAGATATCGGTGATAGGGCGGTGCGTCCAGATTTTCTCCTTGAACGACACTTCGTCGAGAATACCGATGCCGTCGGGCGCATGCTTGGCCGTGATGTCGAGCGCGACCTTGGCGAGGAACAGGTTGGGGCCGATGCCGGCGGTGGCACAGATGTGTTTCTCGGTGCGCACAGCGTCTATGAGCATCTCCGCAAAGCCCTTCGCATCGACCCCATAGAGAGAAAGATAGGGCGTGACATCGATGAAGCACTCGTCGATGGAGTAGGGATAGATGTCCTCAGGTGCGACATATCGCAGGTAGATGCTATAAATGTCGGCAGAGACCTCCATGTAGAGCCTCATGCGCGGAGGTGCCATGATGTAGTCGACCGACTTGGGAATCTCAAAGACGCGGCAGCGATTGCGGATGCCGAGCGCTTTCATGGCAGGCGTAATGGCCAGGCAGATGGTCTTCTCGGTGCGCTCGGGATCGGCAACGACGAGGTTCGTCGTGAACGGGTCGAGCCCACGGGCGGCACATTCGACGCTGGCATAGAACGTCTTGAGGTCAATACATATATAGATGTGCCCCGTCTCGACCGAGCCTTCCATCCTTCACCTCCCCATCCGTCGCCGCGTTTTGCGTGTTCACGTCATTATGGCCTAATCCCGTGACAAAAATTGCCTACACTGCTTCGGTCACATCGCCCTCAAGGCCTTCGCAGGCCGCACCACAGACAAGGTGGCCAGCTTCATGGACCCAATCTTCATCTTCCTCATCGTGTGCCCACTTGTGTTCGTGGCAGGCTTCATAGACGCCATCGCCGGCGGCGGCGGCCTCATCTCACTGCCCGCCTACCTCATCACCGGCCTTCCCGTGCACACCTGCCTGGGCACGAACAAGCTGAGCAGCTGCATGGGCACGGCCGTGGCCACCCTACGCTATGCCCTGCAGGGCTTTGTCGAGGTCAAGCGCTGCGCCGTGTGCGTGGTTTTCGCCCTTGCTGGTTCGGCCCTGGGTGCGAACATCGCCCTCATGATCGACGACGCGGTGTTCCGCGTGATCATGCTCGTAGTGGTGCCCGTCACGGCCGCCTACATCATGTTCCACAAGGACTTCAAGGAGAAGGAGCCCATCGCCCCCGCCAAGTCGCTCGCGCTGTGCGCGGCCATCTCCGCCGTGGTGGGCGTCTATGACGGCGTGTACGGCCCGGGCACGGGAACCTTCCTCACGCTGCTCTTCATGGGAGTGGGCCACCTCAAGCTCACTCAGGCCACCGGCACCTGCAAGGTCGTGAACCTCGCTACCAACGTGGCAGCGCTTACCGTCTTCATCTCAAACGGCGTGGTGTGGCTGCCCCTGGGCCTCGTGGCCGGCTGCTTCAACATGCTGGGCGCCTACATCGGCACGCGCTGCTTCATCGGCAAGGGCGTGCGTATTGCCCGTCCCGTGATGCTCACGGTGCTCATCATCTTCTTCGTGAAGCTCCTCCTCGAGGTCACCGGGGTCATTTCCTAACGCTGTTTGCGGGTTTGTTAATAATCCCTCTAAATCTATAGGTAAATAGGAATTCTCTCTTGACAGGGAGGGTGGCCGGGTGTCTAATACGACCAACCTACAAACGAAGTAGGTTTACCTGAAAAACACCAACGCGCCCCGCCCAAGAAGGAGAGACCCCCATGTCGAACATCTACACCAGCATCGATCAGACCATCGGCCACACCCCCCTGCTCGAGCTCACCAACATCGAGAAGAAGCTCGGCTTGAAGGCTCGCGTGCTTGTAAAGCTCGAGTATTTCAACCCGGGCGGCTCGGTCAAGGACCGTGTGGCCAAGGCCATGATCGACGCTGCCGAGGCCTCCGGCGAGCTGCAGCCCGGCGGCACCATCATCGAGCCTACCTCGGGCAACACCGGCATCGGCCTGGCCAGTATCGCCGCCGCTCGTGGCTACCGCATCATCATCACGATGCCCGAGACCATGAGCATCGAGCGCCGAAAGCTCATGCGCGGCTATGGTGCCGAGCTCGTGCTTACCGACGGCGCTGCGGGCATGAAGGGCGCCATCGCCAAGGCAGAGGAGCTCAAGGCCCAGATTCCCGGATCCGTCATCGCCGGCCAGTTCGTGAACCCGGCCAACCCCGCCGTGCACAAGGCCACGACCGGCCCCGAGATTTGGCAGGACACCGACGGCGAGGTCGACGTGTTCGTGGCTGGCGTGGGCACGGGCGGCACCGTGACGGGCGTGGGCACCTATCTCAAGGAGCAGAAGCCCGCTGTGAAGGTCGTGGCCGTGGAACCCGCAAGCTCGCCGGTGCTCTCGAAGGGCACCTCGGGCGCCCACAAGATCCAGGGCATCGGAGCAGGCTTCGTGCCCGAGGTCCTCGACACCGCGGTCTATGACGAGATCATCCCCGTGGAAAACGAGGACGCCTTCACCACCGCGCAGCTCGTGGGTCACTCCGAGGGCGTGCTCGTGGGCATCTCCTCGGGTGCTGCGACCTGGGCAGCCATCGAGCTGGCCAAGAGGCCC
>USJP01000172.1 GCA_900555105.1 uncultured Coriobacteriaceae bacterium
AAAACGTCCAGCGACGGCAAGGTGGAGGGCTTCTCCTTCCGCGTGACCGGGGCCACCGGGCGCAAGTCATCAGGGAAAACAGCGCCCAAGTCAATGGGAGCTGAGACGTAGCCGCCAGGTTCGAACAGGTCGTATACCTTCTGCATGGTGTCTTCGTCGCTTGCACGCATGAGTTGGCCGATAACCGAGTTGCCCGAAGTGTTGCCCCAATAGACGTCGGGGGTGCAATCAGCATCGAAGTAATTGAGAATGCTCCAGGGGTTGTAAATATCGGCATCACCAAAGCGATAACCGTCATACCACAGGCGAGCCTCTTCCATACATGCCAAGTCATGGCCCAGATATGAGGCCAGGGCCATGACTTCCCTCTCGGAAAAGCCGAAGCGCTCCTCAAACTTTTCCCCAAGTGCCGTCGATACGCGAAGGTTGTTCAAATCAGAGAAAATCGACTCCTTCGAGATGCGCTGCACCCCTGTGAGGCACGAGAAAGCCAAGAAGTCGCCGCCACCCTTGAGGGCGCCCGTTAGCCAGCCCTTGAGGAAATCGACCACCTCTCGATAGTAGCCGTTAGTATAGCCGGCCATAACGGGGGCGTCGTACTCGTCCACAAGCAGGACAACCTGCATGCCGTGGTGGGTATAGAGCATGCGGCAAAGAGCCTCGAGCGAGTCGGCGAGCTCGGCATCTGAGGCCTCGCCCCTCACCACGCGTTCGTAGAAGGCCTTTTGCGTCTCGTTAAGCGTGGGAGAGTCGGCCAGGTAGCCGAAGCGAGCGTACTCCATCACCATGATGTTGCGCAGGGCACCGAGCGCAGCATGCCACGCCAGCTTCTTCACCGTGTTGAGGTTGAGATAGACGGTTGGATATATGCCCTGGTACTGGCGATAGTAGCCGTCACGGGCCTCCCACACCTCCGTTCCCTCGAACAGGGGCGCCCGGTCGCGAGCCGTAGGGTCGGAGATGCTCGGAAGTTCAAAAAACGCCTGAAGCATGCGCATGTTGAGCGTCTTGCCGAAGCGGCGCGGCCGGCAAAACAGGATGACGGAATAGCCCGAGTCGATGACGTCGGCAGCGAGCATGGTCTTGTCGATGACGACGGAGCCCTGTGCGGCCACCACGAAGCTGTCGCGCCCGATAGGCAGCATCCTGCGCCCCGTGCGGTCGATGATGCGCGCGCCCGGTGCCTTCCAGACCCCGTTGTCGCAATCCTTGAGCACGACACCCGTGCCTTGCTTGTCATCAGCCATATTGCCCGCCTCCTACCGCGTCTTATCAGGGCGATTGTAGCATCTGACAAATCGGTTCACAGCACATCCGCAGGCGGGGTGTAGGGTGCCTCAGACAAGAGGCCGACCGAACCTGAAGGACTCGCCCTCGCACAAGCAGCGTGCACACGTCGCCCTCCAGCGGGGTCAGACCATACCTCTGAAACAGCGCGACATCTCGCTGCGAGCCGACGGCACGATCGGATTGGCCGGCAAGCGGCCTTATCGCGCAAGCACCGACAAGCGCGAACTGGTAGAGTTAGTGGGGTCACGACGCTGAGAAATCAGCTGGAAACATTTCGCAGGCGTGCAACCGTGCGCCGGGATAAAGGAGTCTCTCATGTCGGAAGCCATACTCACCCCCACCGTTCGCATCTCCGATACCGAAATCGACCGCCTCATCCAGGAGGACGTGCCCTACATCGACCTGACCACGCACGTGCTGCAGGTAGGGGCCGCCCGGGGTCGTATGGAGTACTTCACGCGCGAGACCTGCACCCTGTGCGGCACCGAAGAGGCGATTCGCGTAGCCAAGAAGCTCGGCTGCAGCGTCGTTGAGATGAAGCCATCGGGCACCCAGCTCGAGCCGGGCGAGGTGTTCCTCGTGGTGGAGGGCTCCGGCGAGGACCTGCACGCCACCTGGAAGGTCTGCCTCAACCTGTTCGACCACCTGAGCGCCATCGCCACCAAGACGCGCGGCATGGTGGACTCCGCCCACGCCGTCAACCCCCGCTGCGAGGTGCTCACCACCCGCAAGTCGATGCCCGGCGTGAAGGCCCTGCTCACGAAGGCCGTGCTTTCCGGCGGCGCGTTCCCCCACCGTCTGGGTCTCTCGGAGACCGTGCTCGTGTTCGCCCAGCATGTGGAGCTCATGGGCGGCTACGACGTGCTCATCCGCGAGCTGCCCGCCATCAAGGCACGCATGGTGGAGAAGAAGCTTTTCGTTGAGTGCGAGGCCGACCTCGCCCCCGAGCTGGTGCGCGCCGGTGCCGACGGCATCCAGCTCGACAAGGTTGCCCCCGAAGCCATCCCGGCCCTGCTCGGTGAGCTGCGCGCAATCAACCCCAGCGTCACGGCCATCGCGGCCGGCGGCGTCAACCCTTCCAACGTGGCAGCCTATGCGGCCACGGGCATCGACGGCATCGTGACGACTGCACCCTTCACCGCAAAGCCCGTCGACATGTCGGTGAGGATGCACAAGCTCTAAGGCACCGGCGGTGGGCTTGCCGTTGAGGGTAGGCCCACCGGACGTCGCAGTGTTCCCAGCGCACAGGGAATACACTTGTCCCAGCGCGTCTCATCCCCGACAAAGCGAGGTCTTCCCATGCTCGTACTCGTCGTAAACGCAGGCAGTTCCTCCCTCAAGGCCCAGCTCATCCAGACCGACGGTAAGGCTTCGCTCATGAAGTGCCTGGCCGAGAAGGTTGGCACCCCACAGGCCTTCATGAACGTCTCGTTCGCCCCCGACTTTGAGAAAGTCGCCGTGCCGGTGGAGGGCCTCTCGGTTCCGGGCTGCCTGCGCGAGCTGCTGCACGTGATGGTGAGCAACCCTGGCTCCCCCATCGAGACCCTCGACGCCATTGACGCCGTGGGCAACCGCATCGTTGCCGGCGGCGAGTATTTCTGCGAGGCGACCCTTGTCGATGACGACACCCGCGCCAAGCTCGCCCTGTGCGAGGAACTCGCCCCACTGCACAACCCCAGCGCCGACGCCTGCATCGACCTGCTGCGCGAGCTGTTGCCGACAACACCCCAGGTAGCCGTCTTCGACACGGCCTTCCACCAGACCATGCCGCCCAAGGCGTACATGTACCCTCTGCCCATGCGCTACTACGACGACTACCGTATCCGTCGTTACGGCGCCCACGGCACGAGCCACCGCTACGCCGCCCAGCAGGCAGCCAACCTTTTGGGCCGCCCCCTCAAGGACCTGGGTCTCATCACCTGCCACCTGGGCAACGGCGGTTCGATTACAGCAGTCAACCATGGTGAATCCATCGACACCACCATGGGCTTCACGCCGCTCGAGGGCCTCATGATGGGCACGCGCTCGGGCAGCATCGACCCAGCCATCATCACCTACATCATGCGCCGCGAGGGCAAGACCTTCGATGAGATGGATGAGCTGCTTAACAGGCAGAGCGGCATCCTGGGCGTCTCGGGCGTGGGATCGGACATGCGCGACGTACTCGCGGCGGCCGAAGCCGGAAACGAGCAGGCGGCACTGGCCATCGACATGTACGTGTACAAGGTGCAAAAGGCCATCGGGTCGTTCTACGCCGTGATGACGCGCACCGACGCCGTGGTGGTAACGGCAGGCATTGGCGAGAACTCCTGGGAACTGCGCGAGCGCATCTTCGCAGGCCTCGCCCACATGGGCATGATCTTGGACCGCGATCGCAACCACGTGACCGGCCAGATCGGCGTGAACCGCATCATCTCGATTGACGACTCGCCCATCAAGATCTGCGTCGTAACGACCGACGAGGAGATGCGCATCGCTCGCGAGACCGACGCCCTGGTGAGCAGGCAGTAGGAGGCGGTTCTGCCCGAGGACGGCAGCCCGAACCCAATCCCGCACACGAAAAAACGCGTCCCACCTGCACGGTTGCAGATGGGACGCGTTTGCGTACTCAGGGTCGCCCGCGCTGAGACGGACAGGCAATCCAACCTACGCGACCTCGAGCGGGTTGGTGCCTCTTCTCCTATGCCACCAGGAAGCGGATGTTGAGATCCACCTGGCCGGCGGAGGTGACAACGCCGGGGATTGACCCCGTGTCGGAGTATTGCCACATAACGAAATCGAACTTGCCCGTGGGCTGGCTCACGCCGTACTCGGCGTACCACACGTCATAGCCCGCGAGCTCACCCTTGAGGTCGAGCTTGGCCAGCTCGTGCTTGTTGCCGTACAGCATGGGCGTGTATCCGGCCTGCTCAACCCGCTGGCAAAAGGCCAGGGCGTTGGCGCTGAACTGGGCGGCGGTGAGGTCGTCGGTACGCGCCACGTTGCCATCGGTGATGGGCTCCTCGTCGAACACGATGGGGTAGCTGAGCTCGACATCGGTAGCGGCGAGGCTGTTGATGACGTAGTCGGCCTCTTCGCGCGCCTCGTCTTCGGTAATGGCCTGGGAGAAGAAGTACACGCCCACCTTGATGCCCGCCGCCGAAGCGCCGGAAAGGTTGGCGAGGAAGTACTTGTCGAGGTTCATGGTACCCTGCCCGTACCCGCGGAAGCCCAGGCGCAGCATGGCGAAGTCGACGCCGGCGGCCTTGACCTGCATCCAATCGATCTCGCCGTCGTGCTCGGACACGTCGATGCCCGACTCCGAGAGCGTGACGCCGTTCTTCACATACGTGAGCAGGCCGTTTTCTTTCTCCACGACGCAGGTCCAGTCGTAGGGGCTCACCCAGGTCTCCTTTTCGGTGTCCGTGCCGCTGGTCTGGCCCATGCGGTTGACGCACGAAGTGAGGGAGACCGAAGGCACAGCCACGGCGACCGCCGTGCCCAGAAGCGCCGCGATGAATTGACCGCGCGTGAGAGTGATGGTAGGACGGTCCTTCTCCGAGGGCCCGCTGGCACCAGCGCCCC
>USJP01000173.1 GCA_900555105.1 uncultured Coriobacteriaceae bacterium
CGTTACCGGCACCGACGCAGATGTCATAGCCGTAGTTGGCGCGAATCCACTCGAGGGTGCGCTTCTGCCACTCGGAGTAGCCCTCGGAGGAGTCGATGCACAGGGCGTCGACGCCAGCCTCGATGAGCAGCGGCACGCGCTCAGCGTAGTCGCGGGTGTTGATGCCAGCGCCCACCATGTAGGACTTCTGCTGGTCGAGAAGCTCGTTGGGGTTGGACTTGTGTCCGTCGTAGTCCTTGCGGAACACGAGGTACTTGAGGTTGCCCTCGGCATCAACGAGAGGCAGGGAGTTGAGCTTGCGCTCCCAGATGATGTCGTTGGCCTCGGAGAGGGTAATGGTGTCGGGGGCGCACACGAGGTTCTCGGCCGAGGTCATGAACTCGGAGACCTTCGTGGCAGGATCCATACGGGAGACGCGATAATCGCGGCTCGTCACAATACCGAGGAGCTTGCCCTCAGTGTTGCCGTCGACGGTGACGGGCATGGTGGAGTGACCGGTCTTCTCAAGAAGGGCCAGGACGTCGGCCAGGGTGTTGTCGGGCGTCAGCGTGGAGTCGCTGCGAACAAAGCCGGCCTTGTAGGTCTTGACGTCGCGAACCATCTGAGCCTCGTCCTCAGGGGTCTGCGAGCCGTAGATGAACGACATGCCTCCCTCAGTTGCGAGAGCAACGGCAAGCTTGGGACCAGAGACGGCCTGCATGATGGCCGAGATCATGGGGATGTTGAGCGAGATGCGGGGCTCCTCGCCGCGACGGAAGCGCGTCAGAGGGGTACGCAGGCTGACCCTCTCAGGCGTGTGTTCGGAGCCGCTGTAACCAGGCACCAGCAAATACTCGCTAAACGTATGTGCCGCCTCAGGGTAGTAGTAGGCCATTCCCAGATCCTTTCTTGACGTCAGAACACCGTTTGGCATGTCACGCTTAAGGGTTACATGATATTGCACGAGCGAGGTTTACATGTCGACTTTAGCTGCATTTAACCATCGCACTTGAAACCGACACGTAGGCCGGACTCCCCTACTGTGCCTGAATCTCAGAGAGCGTTTTCGAGATGGTGTGACGCGTGGGCACCCAATCGACCTTCTTGACGGCCGCGACCAAGGCGAGGGGCACATAGGAGAGCATGAACACCGGGAACGTGAAGAGGTTCGTGAAACGGTGCAGCGGCGTCATATGCATCTTCTTGCCCTCAGTCGCCGTGGTAAGAAGGGCCAGAAGGAAAAACGTCAGGTAGAAGGTCACAAACGTGGCGCAAAACGACCCCAGGCACATCCTGACCTCGGTGGGCCCCACAATCTCGGGGGCGATAAGGCCCAACAGCAGGTAGATGCCGTTGACCGCCGCCGAAACGATGGTGAGGATCATTGCCGGAGCAATGGTCATGGTCATGTCATACGCCGCGAAGCGCCAAGAACGGTCTTCCTTCACATCGGGAGCGACACGGTTCTTGGGACCTTTGAACCATGTGTTGAACAAGGCCGACGCGTACTTGGCAAAGACTTGGTAGAAACCCTTGGTCCAGCGCATGCGCTGCTTCCAGGAAGCAGAAAAGGTCACGGGCTGCTCGTCGTAGAACACAGCATTGTGCGCATAGCCGATGCGATACCCGTTGACGGCACAGAACACAGAGAACTGAATGTCCTCGGTGAGCAGGTGAAAGTCCCAGCCGTGCATGCGCTCGATCATGTCGGCAGAGATGAGGTAGCCGGTACCGGAGATGGCGCACGACGTGCCCAAGATCATGCGGGCGTTGTTGAGGTAGGTCGCCTCGCGGATGAACCACGTGCCATAGCCGCGGCTGACCCAAGAGGAATCGAAGTTCTTCGAGTTGCGGAAGCTCGTGATTGCAGCAAACCCGCCCATATCGAAAACCTTGTTCATCTCGGTCACATAGGTCTTGGACAAGACGTTGTCGGCGTCAAAGACGAAAAAGGCCTCGTACTTGCCGGGGTGTTCCTTGAGCACGTGAGACAGGCCGTAGTCCATGACCCAGCTCTTGCCCTTCTGGCCGCCACCGGGGCGCTCGAGAACAATGGCGCCGGCCTCGCGCGCAAGCCGTGCGGTGTCGTCGGTGCAATTGTCGCAGAAGACATATGTGTCAATGAGCTCGCTGGGATAGTCTTGCTCCTTGATGGAGCGGACAAGCTCTGAGATGACCGCGCCCTCGTTGTGCGCGCAGATGACAAACGCATACGAATGCAGGCGGCGAGCTGGCTTTACGGGATGCTGCTTGTAACGCAGCGTGATGAAGATGTAGACGAACTGATAGAAGAACGCCAGGACAAAGAAGACGAGGACCACGGCGTTAAATACGAGAATGGGCGTTATCTGCATGGGGGAAGCCCTTCCTGGGACACTGCATTGACCAACGCTACAAGCGACAATACACCAAAACTGGCATGGCTACCAAGAGCCAGAAGGAGCATAGGAGGCCTCCTCAAGCGCCTCTCGCACAATCTTGCCCTGAGCGGTAAGTTCACTTTCACGGGATTCCAGGCCCATGAGCGCCTCGTCAAGCTCCCAGGTGATGGCATCCTTGAACCGCAGCTGCTCGCCCGTCGTAGGATGCTCGAACGCCAGACTCCAAGAGTGAAGGAACTGCCGGTCGAGGTCGAGGTTCTGCTGCAGAGTGCCACGACCGTACAAGGGATCGCCCACCACGGGGTGACCAATGTAAGACATGTGCACACGAATCTGATGGGTACGGCCGGTGTACAGCTTGCATTCCAGCAGCGTGTACCCGTCGTCCTTACGGCCGGCCTCAAAGCGCTGAAGCACAGTGAAGGTCGTGAGCGAGGGACGTGCCGAGGGGTCTTCGCTCACAGCCATACGCAGTCGGTCCTTGGTATGGCGCGCGATGGGCGCGTCGATGAGGCCCGTGTCAGGGGCGATGTTGCCATGCACGAGCGTGACATAGCGCCTGTCAACCGCTCGCATGCGGATGGCTTCCTGAAGAAGCGCCTGCGTATGGTCGTTTTTTGCCGCGAGCATGAGGCCCGTGGTGTCCATGTCGAGGCGATGGACGATGCCGGGGCGATCGGTGCCCTGCATGGTGCCCAAGTGCTCGGGGCCACAATGCCACAACAGGGCGTTGGCAAGCGTGCGGTCGACGTGGCCCTGCGAGGGATGGCATACCAGGCCTCGTTGTTTGGAAAGGACGATGAGATCGTCGTCCTCATAGCGGATGTCAAGAGGAATCTGCTGGGGCTCCAGGACAATGGGTGCGTCGATATGCTCCTTGACCTCGGCAGCCACATCGTCGTCGGCATGCAGGATGCGCTTCTTGGAAGTCTCGACCTCGTCGTTGACGCTTACGAGGCCTTCCTCGACGGCCTTGGTCGCGGCGCTGCGGCTCGCATAGACCCCGGCAAGAGCCAGATACTGATCGAGGCGTACACCCTCATGCTCGGCAGAAACACTCCGCTGGACAAGCTCACTCATGGGTTTCAACCTCCCGACAGCGCGCGTCATGCGACCAATAGAGAATAAACAGGGCAACAAAAGAGCAGGTAATGCAGATATCTGCAACATTGAACACAGGAAAGCTCACAAACGTGGGCATGAAAAAATCCGTCACGCACCCTTGGGTCACGCGGTCGATGAGGTTGCCCACGCCGCCGCCTGCCGCAATGCCCAGAAGGCATGTCGTGGCCTTTGAAAGGCCTTGGGTCGCCACAGCCCAAGCGCATCCCGCGCACAGCACGACTGCAACCGCGACAAAGAGCCACGTCCAGCCCTCGCCGAGGCTGAACGCGGCTCCTTTGTTGAAAACAAGATGCAAATCAATGACACCGGGCACAAGCGCAACGCTTGCACCCGATGCCAAATATGCACGCGCCGCCCACTTGGTGAGCTGGTCAAAAAGGACAACCATGACGAAAAGGCCCACGAACAGACCCACGCGGGCGGCGCGACTCTGCATGAAACCTAACCCTCCAGAGCTTCGTGGCAGCGCTGGCACAGGCCGTCCTCACACAGCGTGCGGACGTTCCAGCAACGCGGGCACTTGTCGCCCTGAGCAACCTCGACCTGGGCCTGGGGCTCTTCCACCTCACCGGCAACAAGATCGACGCCGGCAACGATGCAGAACTCGGCCATATCGATGCCGGATGAAGCCACCGTCTCAACAACCGCCTCGGGGGCGACGACGCTCACGCGCGCCTCCTGGCTCTTGGCGATGGTCTTCTGCGCAAGAACGGGCTCGAGGGCCTTCTTCACGGCGTCGCGCACAAGGTCGGCCGCATCCCAAGCGGGAGCAAGCTTGGCAGCCTCTTCGGCGCTCATGGGGGCATGGTACCAATCGAGCAGGGCGGCGTACTTCTGGCCCTCGCGCATGGACTCAGGCAGGTAGCCGAGAACCTCGTCGCACGTAAAGGCAAGGATGGGCTGCAGGTCGTGCAGGAGCATCGAGAGAATCTCAGCCAGGACCGTCTGGGCGCTGCGGCGCTCGACGCTCGTAGCCGCGCAGCAGTACGTGCGGTCCTTCACGACGTCCATATACACATTGGAAAGCTCGGTCACGACATAGTCGTAGAGCGTGCGATAGACCTGGTTGAAACGATAGCCCGCATAGGCCTCCTCAACCTTGGCATGAACGGCGCACATCCTGGAAAGGGCAACGGCGTCGACCGCCAGAAGCTGCTCGGCAGACACTGCGTCAGTCGCAGGATCGAAGTCGTACAGCTCGGAGAGCAGGAAGCGGAAGCAGTTGCGGAAACGGCGGTAGGCGTCGCTCGTGCGCTTCAGGATCTCATGGTCGATGGCGACGTCGGTGGAGGTGTCCACAGAGGAGACCCACAGACGAATGATGTCGGCGCCCATCTCGTCACAGACCTTGTTGGGGTCGATGACG
>USJP01000174.1 GCA_900555105.1 uncultured Coriobacteriaceae bacterium
AACGGGCGACGCACACGGGGTAGCCAGCGTCGATCACGCCGGCAAGTGCCTCGTCGACCATGGCGGCCACAGAGGCGGCTTTGGCCTTCTTCTCGGCGTCCTCGAACTGCTTGATGGTGGCAAGGTTGTCCTCAACGCGCTTCACAACCTCGCCAGGAGTGACCTTGAGCAGGTCGGCGGCAGCCTTGAGGCTGGCCTGCTGCTCGTTGAGGAAGGCAAGAGCGTCGAAGGAGGTCACAGCCTCGATGCGGCGAACGTTGGCTGCGACGGAACCCTCGGAGACGATCTTGACCAGGCCGCACTCGGCGGAGTTGGCCACATGCGTGCCGCCGCACAGCTCGCGGGAGAATCCCTCGACGTCGACGACGCGCACCTCGGAGCCGTACTTCTCACCGAAAAGCGCGGTGGCGCCGCTGGCGCGGGCCTCGTCGATGCTCATGACACGCGTGGTCACAGGCAGGGCGGCCATGATCTTCTCGTTGGCGATGCGCTCGACCTCGGCAAGCTCGGCGGCGCTCACAGCCTGGAAGTGTGTGAAGTCAAAGCGCAAACGCGAAGGCTCCACGAGCGAGCCGGCCTGGTTGACATGGGTGCCGAGCACCTGGCGCAGGGCGGCGTGCAGGATGTGCGTGGCGGTGTGGTTGCGGGAGATGCGGGCGCGGGCCATCGTGTCGATGGCGGCGGTGCACTCGTCACCGGCGTTGACGGTGCCATTGAGCACCTGGCAGTGATGGACGGTGAGGACCTTCTCGGCATAGGTGGTGCCCAGAACCTGGAGCTTGAAGCCGTCGGCCTCGATGAAGCCGGTGTCGCCGCACTGGCCACCCTTCTCAGCGTAGAAGGGGGTGCGCTCGAGCAGGACGTCAACCTTGTCGCCGGCGCTTGCGCTCTCGACGCTCTTCTCGTCGGCAACGAGGGCGCGCACGACGGTGTCGCAGGAGTCCTCGGTGTAGCCCACGAACTCGTCGGACTTGAACTTGTCGGCAAGGGCCACCCACACGGTGTCGAACTTGCCCCACACGACGTCCTTCACCTGCGAGCGGGCGCGCTGACGCTGGGCATCCATCTCGACCTTGAAGCCCTCGAGGTCGACGGTGTGGCCGGCAGCCTCGGCGATCTCGACGGTGAGGTCAATCGGGAAGCCGTAGGTGTCATGCAGCTTGAAGGCGATGGCACCGGGCACCTGGGCGCCGGCCGCGAGGTCGGCAAGGACCTCGTCGAGGTAGGACTGGCCGGTGCGCAGCGTCGAGGAGAAGCGCTCCTCCTCAGACTTGACGATACGGTGGATGAGCTCGGAGTTCTGCACGATCTCGGGATAGGCGGAACCCATCGCCTCGATGACCTCGTCGATATAGTTGGCCATGAAGGTGCCCTCGACGCCGAGCATGCGCGCATGGTAGACAGCGCGGCGCAGCAGGCGGCGAAGGACGTAGCCGCGACCCTCGTTGGAGGGCAGGATGCCGTCGCCGATCATGAACGTGACGGCGCGGGAGTGGTCGGCAAGGATGCGCAGGCTCATGTCAGACTTGGGGTCCTCGCCGTACTTCTTGCCGGTGAGGCGCTCGCCCAGCTCGACGAGGCCGTGCATGAGGTCGCCGTCGTAGTTGGCCGACTTGCCCTGCATGATGGCCGTGATACGCTCCAAGCCCATGCCCGTGTCGATGTTGCGGTGGGGCAGCTCAGGCATGGAGCCGTCCTCCTGGCGGTCGTACTGGGTGAACACCAGGTTCCAGAACTCCAGGTAGCGGTCGCAGTCGCAGCCGGGCGCGCAGTCGGGGCTGCCGCAGCCGACCTCGGGGCCCTGGTCGTAGTAGATCTCCGAGCACGGGCCGCAAGGACCGGTGGGGCCAGCGGCCCAGAAGTTGTCGTCCTCGCCCAGGCGGGAGATGTGCTCCTCGGGCACGCCGAGGCTCCTCCAGATGTCATGGGCGTCGTCATCGTCGGTAAAGATGGTGAAATAGAGCTTGTCGAGCGGCAGGCCCAGGTACTTGGGCGAGGTGATGAACTCGAAGGCCCACTCGCAGGCCTGGCGCTTGGTGTAGCCGCCGAAGCCGAAGTTGCCCAGCATCTCGAAGAAGGAGAGGTGGCGGCCGTCCTTGCCGATATTGTCGATGTCATTGGTGCGCAGGCACTTCTGGCAAGAGCAGGCGCCGATCTCGGCCATGGTCTTCTTGCCAAGGTAGTACTGCTTGAACTGGTTCATGCCTGCGTTGGAAAGCAGCAGCGACGGGTCGTCGGGGATGAGCGACGACGACTGGACGCGGCGGCAGCCCTTCTCTTCGAAGAAGGACAGGAAGAGCTCGCGAATCTCGGCGGACTTCAAGGGAAACTCCTTTGCTTACACGGTAGCGGCGTGTGGCCGACAAATCAGAGATTGACGTATCTTACGCCGAAGGGTCGATATCTTTGCGCATGCGTTCAAGCGTCTTGTGCAAAAGCCTTGAAACCTGCACCTGACTCATGCCCATGCGCTCCGCAATCTGGGACTGAGTGAGCCCCTCGACGAAGCGCATCTCGACAAGGGCGCGCTCATTGGGCTCGAGCTTGGCGAGGGCCCCGGAGAGGACCATCTTGTCGTCAAGCGAGGCGAGGTCGGTGTCGACAGTGCCGAAGCGGTCGATGATCGAGGGCGCGTCGTCGTCGCCAGAGCCGGGGGACTCCAAGGGCACGCTCGCGTAGGCCTCGGAAGACTCCATGGCCTCGAGCACCTCGTCGACGGAAACGTCCAGGTAATTGGCAATCTCCTCGACGGAGGGCGTACGCTGGTTGCGCTGGGTGAGGGCCTCATTGGCCTGGTTCACTTTTGCAGAGAGCTCCTGCAGGCGGCGTGGCACGCGTACCGACCAGCCCTTGTCGCGGAAGTGACGCTTAATCTCGCCGAGAATGGTGGGCGTGGCATAAGTGGTGAACTCAAGGCCGCGCTCCGGCTCGAAGCGGTCGATTGCCTTGATGAGGCCGATGGTGCCTACCTGCACGAGATCGTCGAGCGGCTCACCGCGGTTTGCGAACTTCGCGGCAAGAAAACGCACAAGGTTGAGATGGTTGACGATGAGCTGGTCGCGCGCCGCCATGTCGCCCTTGTCCTTGTATCGGGCGAAGAGCTCACGGGTGCGCTCCTTGTCCCAGGCGAGCTTGTGGGATCCCCTTGAATCAGCGGCCATTGGCATCCCCGGCTTCTTTTTCGAGGTGAAGGGTGATGTCGGGCTCGTCGGAAATCTCATAGACGTCGCACATGGCCTGCAGGATGAGCGCCGAGTAGGCAAGCGCGGGCTCGTCGGGGTCGTCGGCGCGCCAGTCGTGGCCGAGCACGAAGTCCATCGAGAGACGGCGGCCCGACACGGCAAAACGAATCGAGAGGCGCTCGCCAGGGTTCGTGGCAAGCGAGTAGATGAAGGCCTCCTCGGCGGCCATGCGCACGTCGTCGACTTCCTCGATGCCAAACCCGGCCAGGGTGGCGAGGTTGGCAGCGGTCATACGAACGACGCGTGCGTAGTCGCCTTGCGCGGGTACTTCCAGGGCCGTCAACTCGGTTTCTACACTGTGCTTGGAATCAGTCATGATGCTCCTCGGGCCTTAATCGTTGTCAGGATAGGTGAAGTAGCCGGCTTCCTTGCGTGCAACCTCGATCTGAGGAACCGCCTCGAGGGGCTCGTCGCAAGACGTCTGCACGTCGGCGTCGGAATCGCAGGCAGACCCGTCGGTCACATCGGCCTCGTGGCTTGTATGCCCGCCTTCGGAGAGACCCTCGGCGCGATGCCCCAGGCGACGTCCGAATGCCGACTTCGCGCGCTGCGCGATGCTGCCGGCGGCATCGTTGACGACACTGGCAGCATTGCCGGCCACGTTCGTGGCGCGGGATACGTCGCCCAAGATGGCGTCGAGACGGACGAGATCGTCGGAGAGGGCGCCGATGGCACCGGCAGTCTGGCGGAGCACAGGCTCCACCTGCACCACAGCAGGCTGGGCCTGCTCAAGCACGGCATCAAGCTTCGCGACGACAGGCTTGGCCTGCTCCACGACCTCGCCGGCGGAAGCAACGACCGGCCCCAGGTCGTCGGCAGCCTTCTTGAAGGCGTCGATGCAGGGACGCGCGCCGCGCACAGTGAGGGCGACCTCAACCGCGAGCCAAACAAGGGCCACGACAAGGACGACGAGCGCTACGGTAAGAATGGTTGGCATACAAAGCCCCTTTCGGTTACGGGACAAACCCTATGCATCATGCCCTAGTTGGCGCACAACTATACGCCCTGCTCGCCCTGAGGCGAGCCTCCCAACAAAAGCTGCCCATCAACGCTGCGCCTGGCGTACTCCCAACGGTACTGCTCCCAGCCGATTTGACCCGGCTCGTAGAAGCACCCGCGCTCAAGGCCGTCGGGCAGGTACTGCTGCGCCACCCAATGGCCGGGATAGTCATGTGGGTAAATGTAGTCGCCGTAGTTCTCGCTGCCAGGACGGTGCCGGTCGCGCAAATGGTTGGGGACGGCACGGGCGGGCGCCTCGCGAACGTCTTTGAAGGCACGTGCGAGACCCTTGTAACTCGCGTTGCTCTTGGGCGCGAGGGCCATGTACACGGCAGCCTGCGCGAGGTTGATGCGACATTCGGGCATTCCGATGACCTCGCACGCCTTGAAGGCGGCCTCGGCCACGAGGATTGCCTGCGGGTCGGCGTTGCCCACATCCTCGCTGGCAGAGATGAAGATGCGCCGGGCGATGAACTTGGGGTCCTCCCCTCCTTCGAGCATGCGCGCCAGGTAATACAGGGCGGCGTCCGGGTCAGAGCCACGCATCGACTTGATGAAGGCGGAGACTACGTCGTAATGCTCGTCGCCGCCCTTGTC
>USJP01000175.1 GCA_900555105.1 uncultured Coriobacteriaceae bacterium
GGCCACGACGTCCTCGCCCTGGGCGTTGACCAGGTAGTCACCGTAGAACTCCTTCGTGCCGTCGGCGGGGTTGCGCGTGAAGGCAACGCCCGTGGCAGACGTCTCGCCCTTGTTGCCGAAGACCATGCTCATGACGTTGACCGCGGTGCCCAGGTCGTCGGAAATCTTGTTCTGCTTGCGATAGAGGATGGCGCGGCTGTTGTTCCAGCTGCCGAAAACAGCCTGGATGGCAAGGAGGAGCTGGACGCTGGGGTCCTGGGGGAACTCGACCGTGCCGGAGGCGCCCACGAGCTCGGGGTGATCCTCGGCGCTGACGTTGGAGGTGAAGATGCCCTTGAACTCATCGACGAGGGCCTTGAGGTCCTCAGTGGTGAGGTCGCAGTCGTTGCGCACGCCCGCGGCGATCTTGCGCGCGGTGATGGCGTTCTCGAAGTTGTCGGCGTCAACGCCCATCACGACGTCAGAGAACATCTGGATGAAGCGACGGTAAGAGTCCCAGGCAAAACGGGGGTTCTGAGTCTGATCGATAAGGCCTTGAACAGAGAGGTCGTTCATGCCGAGGTTGAGGACCGTGTCCATCATGCCAGGCATGGAGAACGGTGCACCGGAACGCACGGAAACGAGCAGCGGGTCCTTGGGGTCGCCAAGCTTCTTGCCGGCACGCTCTTCAAGGTCGAGGCGAGCCTGCTCGATGAGGTCGAGAACACCCTCGGGCCAGACGTTTCCAGCGTTTGCATACTCCATGCAGGTCTGGCAGGTGATGGTGAAGCCAGGCGGGACGGGCAGGCCGATCTTTGCCATCTCGGCGAGGTTCGCACCCTTGCCGCCGAGGATATAGTTGTCCTTGGCGGAACCCTCGGTGACGTTGACACCCTGGGCGTCCTTACCGAACTTGTAGATGCGCTGTACGTCGGACACTAGCATCTCCCATTCATCTGGCGGCGTCGTGAGCCGCAACGGATTGGAAAAACAGTGTGGGATGGCACGACATAGTCCATCCAACACAACGAACTATACCTATTCTAAGCACATAAGGCGAGCTAATCAGCCAAAACAATGCCACAAGCAGGCAAGTGCCACACCTGTGTAGCGCTGATAGAATCACCCTGCCGCCCACCGGCACAAAAAAAGCCGCCCACTTTCGCAGGCGGCGAACGGCAATCAAAACATGAAGCTCATGTCGTCGTGTAGGTGCTTATACCTTTGCACGAGAGGCCCTCATGTTCTCAGCCTGCTCGAAATAGCCCAGGATAATCTGCGCGGTCTCCTCGACGGCACGGCCGTTTGTATGCACGACGATGCACCCAAGCTTCCTCATAAGGGCGCGAGCCTCGTCAAGCTCCTCCTGAATACATGTGGGATCGGCATAAGAGCCTGCCACTTTGCGCGCCTCAAGGCTGCCGAGACGCTCGTTGCGAATCGAGGAGAGCACTTCGGGCGTGGAGATGAGCCCGAAGATGCGATGCGGCTCGACATCGAAAAGCTCGTGGGGTGGCTCTGAACCCTTGGCAAGGGGAATGTTCGCCACACGATAGCCCTGAAACGACATGTACATGGACAAGGGCGTCTTTGAGGTGCGCGACACGCCGACCAAGACGATGTCGGCCTTGGTGAGGTCCTGCGGGTTGCGCCCGTCGTCATGGGCAACAAAGAACTCCATCGCATTGATGCGATTGAAGTAGCGATCGTCGACCTTGCGGATGGCGCCTGCCTGGATATGCGGCTCCAGGCCGGTCAGACGCTGAACGGCGTCGAGCGCCGGACCGATAAGGTCGAGCGAATCGATACCGCGCGCCTCGAACTCGGCCTCAATCTGCGCACGAAGCCCGCGGTCGACGATGGTGTAGAACACAAGCGCCTTGACGTCGGGGTCAGCGCAATGCTCGTCGAGGTACGCACGAACCTGCTCTACTTTCGTCACTTTGGGAAGGCGCTGGATGTGAACGCATCCAACACCGAACTGGGATGTCGCGGCAAGGGCGACTTCTGCCGCCGTCTCACCGAGCGAGTCCGAGATAACGTGAATGGTGGGGACCAAGGCCCCCGGTTGAGCCGCCAGGGGTTGCTCCGTGGGGCTGATGCCATAGCAAAACTCGTCCACTCGTGCGCCTCCCTCTACAAAAAGGCCGCTGCGACGGCTCTTTGGGGGACGCACACCTCGCGATGCGCATCCCCCACCTGCCTAGCCGCAGCGGCCCGGGTCTGGTGTTTATCAGGCAGAGCCAGCGCTATGCCTTCTTCTCCATCTTGCCGAAGTCGGCGACGTCGTGGAAGACACCGACGAAGCGGTTGAGCAGACGCAGACGGTTGGCACGAACGGCAAGGTCGTCGTCCATGACCATGACATCGTTGAAGAACGTGTCGATAGGCGTGCGCAGGGCGGCAAGGGCCTCGATAGCACCGGCGTAACCGCCCTCGCCGGCAAGGCAGGCCTCAACCTTGGCGGCAGCCATGTCAACGGCCTCAAGCAGCGCAGACTCGCTGGGACCAAGCGGAGACTTGTCGACGTCGCAACCAAGGGCCGCGTCGCGCAGGTTGTTGGCACGGGGGTAAGCGCTTGCCAGGTCGTCAAAGACCTCGCGCGAACCAGTGCGAGCATTCTCAAGGGCATGAGCACGGGCGATGAACTCGGCGGGCTCGACAATGCCGACGGCCTTGACGGCCTCGACCGTGTCGGCGCTGACGTTCTCATCGCGAGCCATGCTGGCAAGACGGCCCACAAAGAAGTCGGTAACGGCAGCCTCAACGGCAGCGAAGTCAAACTCGATGCCCTGGGCAGCGAGGCCCTCGAGCGCAGCGTGAATGGCAGCCACCAGGCTGATGGCGGGCTCGGCGCGAAGGATGTTGATGATGCCGATGGCGGCACGGCGAACCGCGAAGGGGTCGGAGGAGCCAGTGGGGGCCTCGCCGATCGCGAAGATGCCGCAAGCAGTGTCGAGCTTGTCAGCCATGGCAACAATGCGGCCGACAAGGCCGTCGGGCAGGACGTCGCCTGCGAAGCGCGGGCGATAGTGCTGGCTCACGGCAAGGGCGACCTCGGGGGCCTCGCCGGAGGCGGTGGCATAGTAACCGCCCATGACACCCTGCTGGCTGGTGAACTCCACCACGGCGCCCGTCACGAGGTCAGCCTTGGCAAGGTAGGCACCACGCTGGGCCTTCTCGACGACGTCGGCGTCATAACCAGCCTGGGCACCGATCTTGCCGGCGAGGTCACGAACGCGCATCGTCTTGTCGAGCATGGTGCCGAGCTTCTCCTGGAAGCCGACAGTTGCCAGCTTGGCGACATAGGCCTCGAGCGGGTGCTTGAGATCCTCCTCGTAGAAGAACTTGGCGTCGGACAGACGGGCACGTACAACGCGCTCGTTGCCCTGGGCAATGACGTCGCTGCGAGCCGGGTCGCCGTTGGAGACAAGGACGAAGTGGTTCGTCAGCTTGCCCTGGGCGTCATACAGCGGGAAGTAACGCTGGTTGGAGAGCATCGACTCGCAGATGATCTCGTTGGGGACCTGCAGGAACTCCTCGTCGAAGTCAGCCACGACGACCGTGGGCCACTCGACAAGGTTGACAACCTCGTCGAAGGTCTTCTTGGGCGTGTCGGCCTTGAGACCGCGCTGCGCCTCGACCTCGGCGATGCCCTCGCGGATGATCTGGGCGCGCTTGGCGCCGGAGACCACGACATGGGCAGACTCGAGGACGTCGAAGTACTCCTGAGCCGAGGCAATCTCATAAGTGCCGGGGTTCATGAGGCGATGGCCCTTCGTGGTGCGGCCGGCAACATGGCCGCAGAACTCAACGGGGACGACCTCGTCGTCGAGCAGGCACACAAGCCAGCGGACGGGGCGGGAGAAGCGATAGGGCGTGGTGCCCCAGCGCTGGGTGCGAAGGCCGGTCAGCTTGTCGTTGATCTTGCTTGCGGCGGCGGCCAGGACCTCGGTCAGGACCTCACCAGCGGGACGCGCAGGCGTCGTGCGGTCGACCCACACATAGCTCTTGCCGT
This sequence comes from uncultured Coriobacteriaceae bacterium, assembly GCA_900555105.1. GTDB lineage: Bacteria > Actinomycetota > Coriobacteriia > Coriobacteriales > UMGS124 > UMGS124. The sequence goes on from USJP01000175.1 coordinate 3,998, forward strand.
CCTGCTCGCGCACGACAAGGTCAGCGGCGGTGGCACCCTTGCCACGAGCGAAGCCAGCAGCAGCCTTCGTCGGGTTGCCGTCGGCGTCGAAGGCCTGGGCAGCGGCGGGGCCACGGAAATGCTCCTCAAGCTGGTCGGTCGCGGAAGCGACGCCGTGGATGAGCGTGGTGAGGCGGCGCGGGGTGCCGATGACCTCGACGCCCTCAAAGCCCAGGTGGGCGCCCTTCAGGCCCTCACGCACGAGCTCTTCCATCACGACGCACGACTTGTTGAGGGCGGCGCTGGGCAGCTCCTCGGTACCGATCTCGAAAACAAGTTCCTTGGTCGAAGCCATTGTTTAAGCCACCTCCTGGGCGCTGGTCTTTGCTACGGCGTCCTCGTGAGCCTGCCATGCCTCACAGCACGCCTTGGCCACGGCGCGGACGCGCAGGATGTATGCGGCACGCTCGGTGGCACTGATAGCGCCACGCGAGTCGAGCAGGTTGAAGGCATGCGAGCACTTGAGCACGCAGTCATATGCCGGCAGGGGCTGGCCGGCCTCGAGGCAGTGGTGGCACTCAGCCTCGTACTCGTCGAACTTGCGACGCATGAGGTCGACGTCGGCAAGCTCGAAGTTGTAGGTCGAGAACTCGCGCTCGTTCTCGAGGTAGACGTCGCCGTAGGTGAAGACGCTGCCGTCGGCGCTGCGAGCCCACACCAGGTCATAGACGGAGTCGACGCCCTGGATGTACATAGCGAGGCGCTCCAGACCATAGGTGATCTCCACGGGCACGGGGCCGACCTCGATGCCGCCCACCTGCTGGAAGTAGGTGAACTGCGTGACCTCCATGCC
>USJP01000176.1 GCA_900555105.1 uncultured Coriobacteriaceae bacterium
GGGGCCGGGGGCCGTCCTGGTTTCGCGTGCCTGCTCAAGTGCCTGCAGGCGGCAGATGCGCTCGCCTTGGTGGCCCCCGTGTACTTTTCGGGGCCGCCCTCGCAACTCAAGGCCGTGCTCGACCGTATGCAGCCCTTGTGGTGCCAGCGCTACCTGTTGGGGCGCCGCCCCGTGCGCCCCCTGGAGTGCCGCCACCCGCTCGACCTCTTTGTGGTGGGCGCGGGAGGCGATCCCTTTGGCCATGACGCACTTGTGAGCTGCGCCCGCTCCTCGCTTCGCATGGCCGACTTCGAGCTGCATGCCATGCATGACCTCGTGGGCTTTGGGCAGGCCCCGAGACCTGGCTGCGCTTACGGGCCCGACTTTGACGCAGCCCTGCTCTCCAACCTATCTACCTGGGCGAGCGGTCTTGTGTGTGCCGCCCGGGCTGCGCACGACCTACGCTAGTACCACCGACGATTTCGACAGGGGGACAACCCGATGGCAGTGTCCAAGATGGCAAACCGCAGCGCGATCCGCTCCATGCTCGACGCCTTCGGGCTTGAGGCGAAGTACGAGCTGGGACAGAACTTCCTGGTAGACGATACCGTCGTCGCCCACATCCTCGAGCTTGCCGACGTTGCACCCACGCAGACGGTGCTCGAGGTGGGTCCTGGCTGCGGCACGCTCACCTGCGCGCTTCTGCCTCGTGCCGCCGCCGTGGTCGCCATCGAGGCCGATACCGACATGCAGGGTCCATTGGGCGAGGTGACGGCCGAGTATTCCGAGCGCTTCGCCCTTGTGATGGGTGACGCCACGAAGGTCGCGCCCGCCCAGATTTCCGAGGCGCTCGCCGGTCTGCGTGCCAAGAACGCCACCCTCGTCGATTTGCCCGACTATCCCAGCGCTTGGGTCGCCAACCTTCCTTATGCGGTGGCAGCCACGCTCATCCTGCAGTATTTCCAGGAGTGGCCGTTTATCCAGGACGCCACGGTCATGGTGCAAAGCGAGGTGGCCGACCGTATCTGCGCGTCCCCCTCGTCCAAGATTTATGGCGCCTATACGGTGAAGCTCCAGCTGTTTGCCCAGGTTGTCGGGCGCTTCCAGGTTCCTCCGCGCAGTTTCTTCCCCGAGCCTCATGTGGAGAGCGCCGTCGTGCGCTTGCAGCGCGTGCCTGCCTGCGATGCCCTGGGCGCAGAAGATGCCGCGGCGACCATCGAGGTCGTCGACGCCGCATTCGCCCAGCGCCGCAAGACCCTGCGCAACTCCATGGCGGCATGTGAGAAGTGGGAGCGCGCCCAGCTTGACGCCGCGTTCGACCTTATGGCCATCGACGGCGGCTGCCGTGCCGAGTCGCTCACAAAAGACCAGTTCATCGGCCTTGCACTGGCACTTCGCGACGGCGCTGTGCCCGAGCGTTATCGCCCTACCGAGTCTTCGGCGCCTGTTACGGCCAAGAAGTGTGCCAAGCCCAAGAAGAAGCGCGCCGTCTTCGATCCGGACATGATTTAAAAGGTGCGTATATAGCCCCATATGGGCATGCAGTGCGTAGTATTCCGATGAATCCATATTATCTGCGCCTGTGGCTGGTACTATCCACGTCCCCAAAACACCCTGATAGCACTGGGAGTGCGCTAACTGCGCGCCCCCCGGAAGGTTATGCACATGGAACTCGAAGAGCACGCAAACAAGATCGCGGAAATCCACGACAAGCTTTCTCATATGACCGGCTCGCACTTCAAGGTGCGCGCCAACATGGGCCGCTCGCGCGTCGTCGAGCGTGACGGCGTGCTGCTGCAGACCCACGACTCTCTCTTTATCGTCGAGGTGGAGGAGCGCCGCGGCCGTCGCGCCCGTTAGTCCTACCAGTATGTCGACGTGCTGACCGGCGCCGTGGAGCTTTCTGACCCGGCATCTGGCGAGCTCATCTTTGAGCCCGTCGAAGACCAGCAGTAATACCGTCTGCACAAACGCTGCAGCCGCGCCTCACACGGGCCTTGGCACATCCGGTGCGAATGGCTTTGAGCGCCCGGCGGCAGCGTTTCTTTATAGAGGAGGCCACGCCGTGCAAGAACGCGCCCATGCCAAGGTCAACCTGGTTCTCTCGGTAACGCCCGGGGTATGCGAGGGTGCCTACCACGAGGTGCGCACGGTCATGTGTGCGCTCGAACTTCATGACGAGGTCGAACTCCGCGAGCTTGCAGCGGGGGAGGGCCTCGTTTTTTCATGCGATCCCGATCCCTTGCCTGCGGGTGCCGACCCTGCGACGAACCTTGCGTATCGCGCCGCTGTTGGCATGGCAGAGGCATTTGAGAAGCCGCTCGACATGAGCGTGACGCTGCGCAAGCATGTGCCCTCGCAAGCAGGCTTGGGCGGCGGTTCCTCCGACGCCGCCGCGGTGATTCGCGGCCTTGCTCGTATGTGGCAGATCGACCTCGAAGACGAGCGTGTGGTGCGCCTGGCCCAGTCCCTCGGCGCCGACGTGGCGTTTTTCCTGCATGAGGTGCCGTCGTATCTCGACGGTAGGGGAGACGTGCTGCGCGAGACGTTTGCGCCTTTCAGTGTGCCCATCGTGCTTGTGAAGCCCGACCAGGGTGTCTCTACCGGCGCCTGCTATCGCCTGCTCGACGAGATGGCGACGCCCGCTCCTCAGGTGGAGCCGATGCTTGAGGCCCTGCGTGTCTGCGATGTGCCGGCCGCCCTCGCCGCAGTCGCCAACAACATGGAGCCTGCCGCCCTGCAGCTCGCCCCTGCGATCGCGGAGGTCTTTGCTTTCCTGCAAGACGGCGGCGCTTGCCAGGCGGGCCCTCTTTTGTGCGGCAGCGGCTCATGCGTGTGCGCCTTCGTGGGTGACCTTGCTGTGGCCGAGCGTCTTTCGGTTCAGGCGCGCGAGCATGGTTGGTGGGCGTGCGCCAGCACGACGCTGGCCTAGTGCGCCGCAAGAAGCCTGCGCACTCCCAGTGCCGCCGCTGGTGCCAAAAACAGAAGGCTCGCCAACATTCCCGACGCGCTTGTTTCTAGGACCATAAGGGAAGATGCCGGTATCTCCCAGGCGCTGCCAAGGGTGCCGAGCGCGGTGGGCGCAAAGCATATAACGTCGTAAAGCGCATGCGCTGCAATGGCCGGGGCCAGGTGGCCGCTTTGTTCCACGAGTCCCGCCATGGCAAGCGCGAAAAGAAACACCTGCATGGCACGCAAGGCTGTGGGCAGTGCCGCGCCCATCTCGGGCAGGTGCAGCATTGCAAACACAGCCGAGCACACACATGCCGCCATGAGCCTACGGGTACGGCCCTCCTCGAGTGCGCCGGCGACTGCCTCCATCGCAAGCCGGCGGAAGACAATCTCTTCCCACACCGCGGTTCCCAAGCACGATATGGCCAGCACTGCAAACAGCATGAAGAAGCCCTGCGAGAAGGCGGGGCCCGCCTGCGTCACGCCGGCGTCGCTGCTTGTTGCCAGCGGCACGGCGGCGCTCGCGAGTGCTCCCATGAGGCATAGCAACGCAATCAGGCCTGCATGAAGGCCACGAAGCGGCCTTGGATGTTCGGCACCTGCTTCCGTGTGCGCTCTTTCGGCCCCACCGGCATTGATGCTTCTGGCGCAGGCTTTTCTCATATACGCGCTTTCGACCTCGTGCGTCCTGCCCATTTGAGTGTCGCGTGCGCCCGACGTGTCTTCGCTCATTGCTTCTTGTCCAGCCCAAAGTGCCAGACACACAAGTGCCGCAACGCCGGCAAGGCAGGCGTGGAGGGCATCTGCAGCCATGCTTGGTCCCAGCGGTATGTGGTACAACAACATGGCGGCCGCAAAGCACAGGGCCGCAGCCGCCGGGGCGCCGAGCACGCCGTGCGGCCGTTCTTTCTTTGTCCGTCGGCCGTTTGCCTCATTGTCAGAATCGGGAATGCCCATGCCGTCGCGCCCCCTTCCTCCTGTTTCGTCGTTTTCGCTCAAGATGGCTGCCATTGTAGGCATGACATTGTGCCATGTGGGCGTCATCTTCCAGGCCGCGCTGCCGTTCTGGGCGTATTGCGCCTGCGAGGCTTTCGGCGGTCTCACGTTTCCCATTATGGCGTTCCTCGTGAGCGAGGGATATCGTCACACGCACAACGTGCGCCGCTATGCGGGCCGTCTTTTCGCGTTTGCCGTCGTCTCTCAGGTTCCGTACAGCCTGTTCTTTGAGCCGGTTGTACTTGACTTGGGCGAGACCTCGCTTCAGCTGCCTTGTACCGGCAATGTCTTGTTTACCCTTTTGCTGGGCCTTGCGATGCTCGTCGCCTACGACCGCATGAGGTGCCGGCCGGCCTTTTGGGCGCTGTTCGTGGCTAGCACGGTTGCAAGCGTCGCTCTCGACTGGGGCGTCTTGGGTCCCGTGATGATCCTCATGGCCCATGTGCTGCCCGAGCCAGACCGCCGCACTTACCCGACGCTTCTTGCCATCCTGGCCCTGGGGCTGCCTGCATTGGGCGGTGTGCTTCAGGGCGATGCGGCGTCGATGCCCGAGCTTTTGTACGAGCTTGTGGGCGGGGTGGGGGCGCTTTGCCTGCTACGTGCCTACGACGGATCGCGGGGCAGGTCCCTTAAGTGGTTCTTCTACCTGTACTATCCCGTGCACATCCTCGTGCTTGGCTGCATTGGGGCAATCGTTCTCTAGGGTCGAGGTGCCTTGGGCATGGAGGCCTGCTCGGCATTTGTGGCGTGCAGTCCCACTTTCTCCACAATTCAAAGAAGTTGGGTTGACGTCAGCAAAAGTCTGCTACTATATCGAAGTCCGGGTTGTGGCTCAGCTTGGTAGAGCGCTGCGTTCGGGACGCAGAGGTCGCTGGTTCAAATCCAGTCAACC
>USJP01000177.1 GCA_900555105.1 uncultured Coriobacteriaceae bacterium
CGCTCGTCAGGCTGCGCGACCGATACGCTGCCGCCGGCATCACGCTCGACATCGCCGGCGTCGGCACCACCGGCTATGGCGAGCTGCTGTTCAACCGCGCGCTGCACGCCGACTACCACACCGTCGAAACGGTGGCGCACGCCCATGCCGCCACCCGCTACGAGCCCCACGCCAGCTTCATCCTCGACATCGGCGGCCAGGACATGAAAGCCATCTGGCTTTCCGACGGCATCATCGGCAACATCGTGGTAAACGAGGCCTGCTCGAGCGGCTGCGGCTCGTTTCTCGAGAACTTCGCGCAAACGCTCGGCGTCCCCACACCCGAAATCGCCGACGCGGCGTTTACCAGCGAACAACCCGCCGTGCTCGGCAGCCGTTGCACCGTGTTCATGAACTCGAGCATCGTCAGCGAGCAGAAAAACGGCCGCACGCCTGCCGACATCATGGCGGGCCTGTGCCGCTCCATCGTGGAGAACGTCTTCACCAAGGTCATCCGCATGTCCAACATGGACAAGCTCGGCGAGCACATCGTGGTGCAGGGCGGCACGTTCCGCAACGACGCCGTGCTGCGCAGCTTTGAGAAGTACGTGGGCCGCGAGGTCACCCGCGCCCCCTATCCCGAGCTCATGGGCGCACTCGGCGCCGCCCTGCTCACGCGCGACCATGTGGAGCGCCAAGTGGGCCATGACGGCGCCATCAGCGGCGAATGGAAGACCGGTTTCATCGGCATCGACGCCCTCGACGACGGCACGATACCAACAGGCGCCGCGCCGCGCGCGACTTCGCCCTGGTACACCCGCACGGCGAACAACGTGTGTCCCCATTGCGCCAACCACTGCGCACGCACGGTCGTGGAGTTCTCCAACGGCACCTCCTGGGTCACCGGCAACCGCTGCTCACGCGGCGCCGACCTCGACGGCACGGCGGCCAGCGCCAAGCGCAAGGACGCGCCCAACCTCTTCGACGAGCGCCTGAAGCTTCTTTGCCGCGACTACGAGGTCAAACCCTTGCGCGGGGCTCAGGGCAAGGTCGTGGGCATCCCGCTTGTGCTCAGCTACTGGGACACGCTGCCCTTCTGGAAAACGTTCTGGCGGGCGCTGGGATTCGAGGTCCGCGTGAGCGGCACCTCCACACGCCGCATGTACGAGGAGGGCCTGCCCGCCGTCACCTCCGACACCGTGTGCTTCCCCGCCAAGCTCGTGCACGGCCACATCCGCAAGCTCGAGGCCGCCGGCGTCGACTTCATCTTCATGCCCACGATCACCACGGTCGAACCCCAGAACCCCCATGCCACAAGCGAGAGCATGTGCGCAGTGGTGAAGGGCTACCCCATGGTGGTGCGCAACTCCGACAATCCCCAGGAACGCGGCACTCGCTACGAGAACCCGCTGTTCCACTGGCACACCGAGGCCGACCGCAGACGCCAACTCTGCACGTACATGGCCCAGGCCTGGGGCATCGACGAGGCGACCTGCCTGGCCGCCATGGCCCAGGGCGACGCCGCGCAGAAGAGCTTCTCGGCAGCCCTGCAAGCACGCGGCGCCGTGGTGATCGAGCAGGCAAAGAAGGCCGGCACCTACGCCGTAGTGCTCGCCGCACGCCCTTATCACAACGACCCGCTCGTCCACCACGGCCTGCCCGAGCTCTTCAGCCACGAGGGAATCCCCGTGGTGTGCGCCGACGCGGTGCCGGGCGTGGACGAGGTGGACCTGTCGCACTCCATCATCGACATCGTGAACAACTACCACGCGCGCATGCTCTCCTGCGCCACGATCGCGGCACGCGACGAGAACCTGGAGTACGTGCAGCTCGTAAGCTTCGGCTGCGGTCACGACGCTTACCTCACCGACGAGATCTGCAGGCTCATGCACGAGATTTCAGGCAAGGTGCCGCTCGTGGTGAAGCTCGACGAGTCAGACGTGTCGGGCCCCCTGCGCATCCGTGTGCAGTCGTTCATTCAGACCACGGCCATGCGCCGCGCCGCTGGCATCCCGCTTGAGGTGCATGAGCTGGGCGATCCCTACCCGCGCAAGTTCACGCGCGACGACTCCGACAAGACCATCCTCGTGCCCAACACCTCACACGCGTTCTCGCGCATCATGGCGGCCGCCATGGCAGGCACCAAGTTCAAGGCGGCACCCCTGGAGGTAGGCCGCGAGGAGGCCATTCGCCTGGGCAAAAAGTACGTGCACAACGACATCTGCTTCCCGGCGCAGATCGTGATCGGCGAGGCGCTGGCGGCAGTGGAATCGGGCAAGTACGACACGCATAAGATTGCCATCGCCATGGCCAAGTACGTGGGCGACTGCCGCCTCACGCACTACGTGGCGCTCCTGCGCCGGGCGCTTGACGACGCAGGCTATGACTACATCCCCATCGTGAGCAACGACGACGAGGACTCGCACAACATCCAGCCCGGCTACACCTTCGGCCTGGGCGGCTCGGTGCGCATCGTGACCATGCTCCCCATGATCGACGCCCTCGAGGAGCTGCTGCGCAAGATCCGCCCCTACGAGCTGGCAGCGGGCACCGCCGACGCAGCGTTCGAGCGCGGTATGGACTACATCATCGACGGCATGCGCTCAGGCGGCGTGCCGGGCTGCGAGCGAGGCTTCAAGCGCGCAATCGCCGAGATGAACAAGGTGCCCTACGACCGCTCGCGTCCCCGCCCGCGCGTGCTCATCGTGGGCGAGTACCTGCTCAACTTCCACCCCGGCGCCAACCGCGACATCGAGCTCTACCTGGAGCGCAACGGCATGGAAATCGTCGAGGCCAAGATGAGCGACGTCATCCAGAAGACCTACTTCTACATGGACGCCCAGGTGCGCGAGTACAAGCTCGACGAGCCCGTGCTGCAAAAGGCCTGGTGGCGCGTGGCAAACAAGATCTTCGACCTGGCTCACGACGCCTGCGACCGCATCGCCTGCGCACACCCCCTCTACGAGCGACCGCCACGCCTGCGCGACGTAACGCGCGCCAGCGACCAGGTGATTCACCACACCTTCGACGCCGGCGAGGGCGTGCTCATCCCCGCCGAGATCATGCACCATGCGGCGCACGGTGTGAACAACTTCATCATCCTGCAGCCCTTCGGCTGCCTGCCCAACCACGTGGTGGGCCGCGGCATCGTGAAGCGTCTGAAGGAGCTGTACCCCCAGGCAAACATCCTTGCCCTGGACTACGACCCCGACACGAGCTTTGCCAACGTGGAGAACAGGTTGCAAATGCTGATCATGGAGGCCCAGCGGAAGGGGTAGCGGCACTCGGCCTGGGTTTGGTTCAGTGCTCAGACAGTCCTCGCGGCTGCGCCGCTGCGGAACTGCGCCCGAAGGAGACCTGGGACCTTTTGCATGCCGTTTTGAAGGTGTAAAACGCGGGTTATGCTGCGGTGTCCATGTGACGATTTGTCTATTGTGGGTCTCGGAAAACTGACGTCGAATAGCTGCGCCGTACAATGTAAGGTTATACCGTTGCCAAGGGAGAGGTTCTCTTCTATGAACGTCAAGTCTGATGCCATCAAGTTCGGCCCCATGAACGGGGCGCATCGCTCGCTGTACCACGCGCTGGGCCTCACCGACGAGGAGATCGCACGTCCGCTCGTGGGCATCGTGAGCTCGTACAACGAGATCGTTCCCGGCCACATGAATCTCGACAAGATCGTCGACGCCGTCAAGATGGGCGTCGCCATGGCCGGCGGCACCCCCATCGTCTTCCCCGCCATCGCCGTGTGCGACGGCATCGCCATGGGCCATATCGGCATGAAGTACTCGCTCGTCACGCGCGACCTCATCGCCGACTCCACCGAGGCCATGGCGCTTGCCCATGGTTTCGACGCCCTTGTCATGGTGCCTAACTGCGACAAGAACGTGCCTGGCCTGCTCATGGCCGCCGCGCGCCTCAACATCCCCACGACTTTTGTGTCGGGCGGCCCCATGCTCGCCGGCCATGTGAACGGCGCACGCACGAGCCTTTCCTCCATGTTCGAGGCTCAGGGCAAGTACTCCGCCGGCAACATGACCGAGGAGGAGGTGGAGGACTACGCGCGTCGCGTCTGCCCTACCTGCGGTTCTTGCTCGGGCATGTACACCGCCAACTCCATGAACTGCCTCACCGAGGCGCTTGGCATGGGCCTGCGCGGCAACGGCACCATCCCTGCCGTGTACTCGCGTCGCCTGGAGCTGGCCAAGCATGCGGGTATGGCCGTCATGGAGATGCTCAAGCGCGACATCCGCCCGCGTGACATCATGACGCAGGAGGCTTTTGAGAACGCCCTCACGGTGGACATGGCTCTGGGCTGCTCCACCAACTCCATGCTGCACCTGCCTGCCATCGCCCATGAGTGCGGCATCGACATCAACCTCGACATTGCCAACGCCATGAGCATGAAGACCCCCAACCTGTGCCACCTGGCGCCGGCTGGCCGCACCTATATGGAGCAGCTCGACGAGGCGGGCGGCGTGTATGCCGTTATGCACGAGCTCAGCGAGCTCGGCCTCATCCACACCGACTGCATGACCGTCACGGGCAAGACCGTGGGCGAGAACATCGCTGACGCCAAGAACCTCGACCCCGAGGTCATTCGCCCTGTTGACAACCCCTACAGCCCGACGGGCGGCATTGCCGTGCTGCGCGGCAACCTTGCTCCCGACGGCTCTGTCGTCAAGCGCTCCGCCGTGCTTCCCGAGATGCAGGTGCACGAGGGCCCCGCTCGCGTCTTTGACTGCGAGGAGGACGCCCAGAACGCCATCAACGCCGAACAGCTCATCAACCTGTTTGGTCTGCGTGACACCGCCCGCCAG
>USJP01000178.1 GCA_900555105.1 uncultured Coriobacteriaceae bacterium
ATCGTCGTGGGCGTGGGCGACTCCGGTTGCTGCGCCATCCGCGCCGCCGCTGAGGAGGGCGCGACCGTCCTGGCCTTTGAGAAGTCCGAGACCAAGAACACCACCGGCCAGGGCTGCGCCGTCGTGGGCGGCAAGGTGCAGGAGACCTGGGGCCGCGGCGACGGCTTCATGGACAAGTACGAGCTGGCTGAGAAGCACATGAACGAGTGCCTTTACCACAACAGCCTGCCTATCTTCATGCGCTGGGAAAACGAGATGAAGGACGTCTTCGACTGGTTCATTGCCCCGTCGAACCCCTACATCGCCCCCGAGAGCTTCGCTGAGATTCCCGAGGAGAACCGCTCGAACTACATCTTCCCCTTCTTCTATCCCATGCTGGAGAGCTATGACTGGACGAAGGAGGCCCTACCCACCTACCCCACCACCATCGGCATCTCCAACCTTTCGCAGATGATGGCCGACACGCTGGCTGAGGCCGAGGCCACCGGCAACGTCGACATCCGCTACGGCCACTTCGGCACGAAGCTCATCATGGAGGACGGCCGTTGCTGCGGCGTCTACGCCCGCAACGCCGCCACCGGCAAGTACGTCAAGGCGACCGCCAAGGGCGGCGTCATCCTCACTTGCGGCGACTACGCCCACGACACCGCCATGCTCAAGTACTTCGTGCCCTCCGTCGTGGAGAACGAGGTGCCCGTCATGAACCCCACGATGGACGTCGAGGGCAACTACACCGCCACGGGCGACGGCCACAAGATGGCTGCTTGGGCCGGCGTTGCGCTGCAGCAGTGGCACGCCCCGATGATTCACCACATGGGCGGCGGCGCCGGCATCGGCGGCCGTGGTGTCATCGGCAACAACGGCTACCTGTGGCTCAACCTTGCCGGCAAACGCTTCATGAACGAGGACCTGCCCGGTCAGCAGCTCGAGAACCAGCTTGAGAAGCAGCCCGGCCACATGGCCTACCAGTTCTTTGACGCCGCTTGGCCCGAGCAGCTCCAATACTTCCCGGCCGCCCACGGCACGGCTTGCTACTACCGCGACGAGCCCCTGCCCGACTACACCGCTAACGGCCTCAAGATTTCCGTCCGCTGCCCCCAGGACATCCAGGACGGCATTGACTCGGGCCAGTGCATGACCGCCGACACCATCGACGAGCTGCTCGCCCAGCTCGACGGCATCGACGTTGAGACCGCCAAGGCTTCCATCGAGCACTACAACGAGCTGTGCGATGGCGGCTTCGACCTGGACTTCGGCAAGAGCGCCCAGCGCCTCTTCGGCCTGACCACGCCTCCCTTCTACGCCGTGCGCTGCGAGGAGGCCAACATGCTCGTGTGCCTGGGCGGCATCGTCTCCGACGAGGAGGCCCGTGCCTACGACGAGGCCGGTCAGATTGTCCCCGGCCTGTACTGCGCCGGCAACATGCAGGGTAGCCGTTTCGCCGTGGAGTACCCCATCTGCCTGAAGGGCGTCAGCGTCTCCATGTGCATCTTCTACGGCTACGTCGCCGGCAAGAACGCCGCCGCCGCGAAGTAAGGACCGAGCGAACCGCGCGGTCTTGTGCGGTATCATAATTCACCAGGCGCAAAAAGCCGGGGCAGTCAAACTGACTGACCCCGGCTTTCTTGTAATACATTCAGGCTGGTATACCAGACAAAAGAGTCACGCGGGCAATCCCTACTTCACGGCCTCAAAACCGTGCTCGAGGTCGGCGAGGATGTCGTCGATGTGCTCGGTGCCAATGGAAAGTCGAATGGTGTTGGGATAAATACCGCCGGCGCGCAGCTCTTCCTCGGTGAGCTGGGAGTGCGTGGTAGAAGCGGGGTGGATGACGAGGCTCTTGACGTCAGCCACATTGGCAAGAAGGCTAAAGAGCTCGAGGCTCTCGGTGAACTTCTTGGCCGTCTCGGCATCGCCCTTGATCTCGAAGGTAAAGATGGGTGCGGCGCCGTTGGGATAATAGCGGTCGTAGAGCTCCTTGGCGCGGCCCGTGGCCAGGCTCGGGTGGTTCACGCGCTCGACCTGCGGGTGGTTGTTGAGGAACTCGACGACCTTAAGGGCGTTCTCCACGTGGCGCTCAACGCGCAGCGAGAGGGTTTCCAGGCCCTGGAGCAGCAAGAACGAGTTGAAAGGCGACAGCGTTGCGCCTTGATCGCGCAGAAGGGTCGCGCGGGCCTTGGTGATGTACGCCGCAGCCCTGCACGCGTCGGTGAACACGACGCCGTGGTAGGAGGGGTTCGGCTTGGCCAGGCCCGGGAAGCGGTCGGCGTGCGCGGCCCAGTCGAACTTGCCAGAATCCACGATCACGCCGCCCATGACGGTACCGTGCCCGCCCATGAACTTGGTTGCCGAGTGGACCACGACGTCGGCGCCGTGCTCGATGGGACGCAGCAAGTAGGGCGTGGAGAACGTGGCGTCCACTATGAGCGGCAAACCATGACGGTGGGCGATTTCGGCCCATCCTTCGAGGTCAAGGACATCGGAGTTGGGGTTGCCGAGCGTCTCGGCATACAGCAGCTTCGTGTTGGGCTGAATTGCGGCCTCAACGGCGGCAAGGTCGTCGGGACCCACGAACGTGGTGGTGAGGCCCTGCTCAACAAGCGTGTTGCCGAAAAGGTTCACCGTGCCACCGTACAGGTTGGTGGAGGCCACGATGTGATCGCCGGCCGTGGCGATGTTCTGCACGGCGATGGTGATGGCAGCCGAACCGCTGGCGACGCCAAGCGCACCCACGCCACCCTCAAGCGCCGCGACGCGTTCCTCGAAAACCGAGGTGGTGGGGTTGGTGAGACGCGTGTAAATGTTGCCGGGCTCGGCGAGGGCAAATCGGTCAGCCGCCGTGGCGGAATCCTTGAACACGTAGGACGTGGTGGCGTAAATCGGCACCGCACGAGCGTCGGTGGCGGAATCGGGGCTTTCCTGGCCGGCATGGGTCTGGAGGGTCTCAAAACGATAGGCATGCTTGGATTCGGTCATCGCAGGGGTTCCTTTCGCGTTTCGTACCGCCTTTGGCGATATGTCATTAGACGATAGATGAATTGGCATCAATGACGTATTTGAAATACGATGGCCGGATAGTATAGGCATTTGACCTGCGGTTTTGAAGTGTTTTGGTTATTCAAAAAATCGCATGCTAGTTATGAGTGCGGCATGGAATGAAGCGAGCTGGGATTAGCCCCAGCAGGCCATCAGCCAGACGATTAACATACATTTCAGGATTTTGAAAATCGCGTCAACTGGTGTTTTAATGAAATAACATACATCTCAACTGGTGAGATGTATGTTATTTCAACCGTAGCAGCCCCAAAACGGACCCGCAGTCGCCGCCGAGCACACAAAAAGCCGCGCAGACCCCGGTTTCCCAGAATCCGCGCGGCTTTGCAGTGCAGATGACCCTCTAGCTTCATCCAGCAGGTCAAAGGCCGAAAACACGAGCCGATCTTAAGCTGCCCTTACGCCTTCGCAGCGCTGGCACCAGCAATGCGGCCCCAGTTGAGGGTACCCTGCAGGCAGGTGCCCGAGCCGGGGTAGTACGGGCCAAGCCAGCCGCCCGAGTTGGTACCGGCAGCGAACAGGTGAGCGATAGGCTCGCCGGCGCGGTCGACAACCTGGGCGTCCGTCGTGATCTTGAGGCCGCCGATGGAACCGATGTTGGTGTTGACCGTCTTCCAGGCATAGAACGGCGCCTCGTCGAGGGCGGTCAGCTGCACCTCGCGGCCGTACAGGCTGTCCTTGCCAGCGACAACGTCGTCGTTCCACTTGTCCACGCTGAACTTGAGGACATCGGGGTCGACGCCCATGGCATCGGCAAGCTCCTCGATGGTCTGGCCGGTGACCATGCTGCCGTCGTCGAGGGCCTCCTGGAGCTTGTCGGGGTCGCTCCACGCGGCCTGCGAGACGCTCGTCATCTTGTTGTCCATGACCATCCACGTGCAACCCGTGGTGCCGGCCTCGTCGTCGAAACCGCCCTCCTGGATGCATGCGTTGTAAATGGCGCGGCAGTGGAACGCATAGGTGGTGTCCTCGCGTACAAAACGCACGCCGCGCTGGTTCACGAGGATGTAGGGAATCTCGGGGTTGGTGTTGTTGGTGTAGCTCCAGGTAGCAAGCAGCAGGTCAACGGCACCGCCGAAGCGGCCCACATCAGCGCCGGCCTCGATGCCCATGACGATGCCGTCGCCCGTGTCGGTCGCGGCCGTGGCAACAGCCTGGGTCTTGAGGTCCCAGTACTGCTGGGGGTTGTACTTCTTGGCGAGTTCCTCGTTGTGCTCGATGCCGCTCATGGCAAGCACGACACCCTTGGTTGCCTGGTAGTGCTTGCCGTCAGCGGTCTCCACGCCGGCAACGCCGTCATCGCCCATGACCAGGTGCGCAGCGGCGGTACCCGTCATAATCTCGCCGCCCGCCTCGCGCACGGCAGCCTCGGCGTTGGTGGTCCACACAACGCCGCCCGTCTTGGTGGCATCGGCAGCATCGGTGATGAGGTGGATGCGGTCGGCCATGTTGGCGGGGTCGGTGTAAGCGGCAGGATAGCAGCCGAAAACCTTGGAATAGGTGATACCGAAGCTGTCGGCCATCCACTGCAGGTTGTCGGCAGCGTTGTCGGCCATCACGCGCACCAGGTCGGGGTCGACGAGGCCCTCGCCGTCCTGCATCCAGAAGGCGTAGTGCTTGTCAGCGGAGTCGTCATCGACGCCGTTGACGCCCAGTTCCTTCTGCCAGGTGGTGCCGGAGGCCTGCACGGCACCTTCGGCCGTGGCGGTCGTGCCGCCGCACGCGTCGCC
>USJP01000179.1 GCA_900555105.1 uncultured Coriobacteriaceae bacterium
CACGCATCTGCCTGGAGGCCAGGGCCCAACCAGATGCGCTCGTGGTGTCGGGCGTGAACAAAGACGCCCGCTTCATGGACGAGCTCATTGGGTCGGGCATGCCCGTCGGGCGCTACACGGTCGAATCGCGCCTGCAGTTCGACATGCTGCTTGAGTGTGCCCGTCGGCACGACGTGCGCATCCCGGTCTTGCTACGTCTCACGAGCTCGAACCAGTTCGGCCTGGACCAGGCAGAGCTCGTGGACATCGTGGCGACCCACGGAAGCGACCCGAACCTGGACATCTGGGGCGTGCAGTACTTCTCGGGCACGCAGAAGACCTCGACCAAGCGGCTGGCGCGCGAGCTTCGCCAGGTACGCAAGGTGATGGACAGGCTCGAGCAGGAGTGCGGGTTCACATGCCGCGAGCTCGAATTCGGCCCGGGCTTTCCCGTACAGTACTTCGAGGAAGACGCCTTCGACGAGGACGCGTTCCTGGCAGAGTTCGCTTCCCAGCTCGAGGACTTCGCCTTCGACGGTCCCATCATCCTCGAGTTGGGGCGCAGCATCGCGGCCTCGTGCGGCACGTTCCTCACCGGTGTGGCCGACGCCAAGGTGAACGACGGGCAGCGCTACGCCATCGTGGACGGCGGCATGAACCATCTCGTCTACTTTGGCCAGTCGCTCGCCATGCGCGACCCCAAGTGCGCCCTGCTCGACTACGAGGGGCGCACGGTACACCCCGTGGAGCCTTGGAACGTGTGCGGGTCGCTCTGCTCGGTCAACGACATCCTGGCCAAGCAGCTCCCCTTCCCGGGTCTGGAGATCGGCGACGTCCTGGCCTTCGAGAACACCGGCGCCTACTGCATGACCGAGGGCATATCGCTCTTCCTGAGCCGCGAGCTGCCGCGCGTGTGCCTGGTGGGGGCGGACGGCCAGGCCAGGCTCGTGCGTGACGCCCTGCCCACCTACCCCCTCAATTCCCCGGTCGCTTAGGCGCACGGACACGCGGCGAGCGGCGTGTTTTGTCGGTAAAACCGCATACCTGAAGAGCCATCGCCTGGCCGTATATGTTTCTAGCTGGTAAAGTATGCCCGTCCCAACCCACATGGGCCCACGACTCAAAGAAAGGTGCACCATGGACGAGATCATTGAAATCCTAGAATCCCTCAAACCCGGCGTAGACTACGAAACCGCCGACAACCTCGTAGACAGCCGCGTCCTGGACTCTCTGACGATTCTGGCACTCGTGCCCGAGCTCGAAGACGCCTTCGACGTGACCATTCCCGCCGTGGAGATCGTGCCTGCCAACTTCAACTCCGTCCAGGCCATTGACGCCCTCGTCACGCGCCTGGTCGAAGAAGACGCATAACCGCTGGGCTGGGCCGCACCTTGGACTTCTCCCTTCACTCGTACTTCTCGATTCTGTATATCGTCGCCTTCCTGCCCATCGTTCTCGTCGCCTACCAGGTGGTAGCGCAGCGACTGCGGTGGGCGGTCTTGTTGGTGGCGAGCTATGCCTTCTTCTGGGCCATCTCCAGCAAACTCATCGTCTTCATCCTAATCTCGACGGTGAGCGTGTACCTGGCCGGACGCAAGATGGGCGCGCTCTTCTCCGAGCGCGACGCCCTCATCGCCCAGGACAAAACGCGTAAGAAGGAGCTCAAGAAGCTCTATCAGAAGAAGGCGCGCCTCGTGTGCGGCCTGGGGGTCGGCTTCAACCTCCTGCTGCTCGCCTGCCTCAAGTACCTGGTCTTCTTCGGCGAGGTGGCAGGGTCGCTTCTTGCGCTCTTCGGCTTGAACGTGCCCATGGCAGTGCCCCACATCGGCGTGCCCATCGGCATCTCGTTCTACACGCTCATGGCGGCGTCGTATCTCTTCGACGTCTATCGCGGCACCATCGCACCCGACACCAACTTGGGCAGAATCGCGCTTTTCCTGAGCTTCTTCCCCCAGATCATGGAAGGCCCCATCTGCCGTTACGGCCAGACGGCCGAGCAGCTCTGGGCCGGCACCCCCATAAACAAGGACAACCTCTACCGGGGCAGCGTGCGCATCCTTTGGGGCTTCGCCAAGAAGATGATCGTTGCCGACCGCCTCAACATGGTGGTCAAGCCCATCTTTGCCGACTACACGTCTTACGACGGCGGCGTTGTTGCGGCGGCGGCCGTGCTCTACACCCTGCAGCTGTACTGCGACTTCTCCGGCTGCATGGACGTCGCCCTGGGCACCGCGCGCATCTTCGGCATCGCCCTGCCCGAAAACTTCCGCCATCCCTTCTTCTCCCGCACCGCCTCGGAGTTCTGGCAGCGCTGGCACATCACGCTCGGCTCGTGGCTGCGCGACTACATCTTCTATCCCCTGTCGCTCAGCGTCCCCATGAAGTCGCTCACCAAGGCGGCCCGCCATCGCATCGGTAACCGCTACGGTCCGCTTCTGGCAGGCTCGGTCACGCTCTTCTGTGTGTGGTTCGCCAACGGTCTGTGGCACGGCGCGGGCTCGCAGTACATATTCTTCGGCCTGTATTACTTCGTGATCATCCTTTTGGGCGGCCTGGTAGAGCCCATCGCCCAGTCGGTATGCGCCAAACTCCACATCAACCGCGAGGGTTTGGCCTGGCGCACCTTCCAGTGGCTGCGCACTCTCGTCGTCGTCTTCGTGGGCGAGCTCTTCTTCCGCGCCGAGGGCATGGATGCGGGCCTCTACATGTTTGGCCAGCTCGTGGGCAACTTCACGCTTGAGTCGTTCACGAACGGCGCCTTCATGGCCATCGGCCTCACCTTCCCCTCGGTCACCACCGAGGTTGTGGGCCTGTGCCTGCAGGACTATGCCGCCGTGGCGGCGATGGTCGTCGTTATGACGATCGTGGCCGTCATTGAAGAGCACGGCTGCTGCATCACGGAGCGCCTCGCGCACAAGAACCTCGCCGTGCGCTGGGTCGTGCTGTACGCACTCATCATCGCCATCGTCATCTTCGGCTCGTACGGTGTGGGAACCGCGCCGCTCGACCCGATCTACGCCCAGTTCTAACGAGGTACCATGACCGATTCTGCTGCACCCAAACCCTCGAAGCTCGCCAGCTTCTTCAAGTACCTGGGCCTTTCGGCCCTGTTTTGCGCCATCCTGTGGGGGATGCTCGTCGGCCTGGGCCACATCCTGCAACCCAAGGGCAACTCCAAAGACGATGGCCTCATCGAGTCACGCGCTTATGGCTTCCTCGCCGAACCCGACGACTCCCTCGACGCGGTGTTTTTGGGCGACAGCCTTGCCTCGACGGGGTTCTCCCCCATGCGCATCTGGGGCGATGCGGGCGTCGCGAGCTTCGTGTGCTCGGTCAACGGCGAGCAGGTGAGCTATGCCTACACCATGCTGCGTGACGTCTTTAAGACCCAAAAGCCCCAGGTAGTATTCCTGGAGACCGAGATGCTCTACAACCCCTTCTCCGTGGGGAAGGTCTTCAAGCAGTTCGTAAAAGACCAGTTCACCGTTGCCGAATACCACCATCGCTGGAAGGAGCTCACGCTTGAGGACTTCACCGGACAGGTGAAGTACGACAAGGTGAGCAACTTGAAGGGCTCCAACCCCAAGGCGTTGTGCGAACCCGCCGACACGTCCTGCTACATGCTTCCCAGCGACGAGGTTGAGCTTCCCGGCAAGCTCAACCTGATGTTCCTGCGCGCCCTTGCCGACCTTTGCGAGGAGAACGGAGCTCAGTTCGTGCTCGTCGCGACGCCCCACACGCGCGACTGGAACTACGCGCGTCACAACGGCTGCGCCCAGATTGCGCAGGACCTGGGCATCGGCTTCATCGACATGAACACGGAGCCCATAGCCAGCGAGGTGGGCATCGACTGGACGCACGACGCACGCGATGCCGGTATCCACTTGAACTACCACGGCATGAACAAGGTGAGCGACTGGATGGCTTCGTACCTCTCCGAGACGCTGGGCCTGCCCGACCACCGCGGCGACCAAGCCTATGCCCGATGGGGCAAGTGCCTGGAAGAGTACGAGGAGTACATGGCGAAGGTTGCGAAAGACCCCGAGAAGTACGACATCCCAGGCGTGCATATGTATTAGCATGCGACGCCCCGCGGCAGCGCATGTGGAGTCACAGCTGAGGATACCAACGGGAGGGGCTTTGTCCCTCCCGTTGGTATATACTGCTCTCTTGGCGGAGTGGGCCAGACGGCCGCGCTGGAGATGCCATGGCATCTCGGTGAGGAAAGTCCGGGCTCCACAGGGCAGGATGCCGGCTAACGGCCGGGCGGGGCGACCCGACGGACAGTGCCACAGAAAAGAAGACTCCCGCTGGGGGCTTGCCCCGAGCGAGAAAAGCTGAAACGGTGCGGTAAGAGCGCACCAGCGCGTCGGTAACGGCGCGGCTTGGCAAACCCCATCCGGAGAAAGGGCAAATAGGAACGCCATGGGTCGGCCCGGCCCGCGTTCGGGTTGCTCGAGAGTGAGGCCTGCGGCAACGTAGGCAGAAGATAAATGGTCGTCCAACGACAGAACCCGGCTTATCGACTCGCTCGCGGTTTTCAAAAGGCTCCCGTTCGGGAGCTTTTTTGTTACATGGGCATCGCGCCTATCGATGTCCGGCTACAAAGGATGCTTGGACGCGCGTTGTAGCCGAGCCCCATTGGACCAGCGAATGCAGGTAGGTTGCGGCCAACCACCTGCAGGCTACGCTCGTGCCTCTGAGCCGGACGAGCAATCCACTTGGATGCGACTTCTAGCGGCCGAATGCAGGTGGTTTGAGATGCATCATGCGCCGGGCAGCGCCGATGCCTTGGACTC
>USJP01000180.1 GCA_900555105.1 uncultured Coriobacteriaceae bacterium
GCCTTCCAGCCCCTCGGTCTGCCATGCGCCGCCGCCTCTGATTCCGCGGCTTGTGATGGCCGCAAAGACCAGGTAGGCCACGATGATCACGAAGACGAAGCTGAGCGCGGCCGTGCGGCTCATGAGCATGACGAGCAGGGCGCTTGCCCCCGAGTAGACGGCAATCGGCAACGCCGTTGTGCGCAGCGTGGGCTCAGCCTCGCCCTGAAGAAGTGCTGCAACAGCAGACCAGAAGGCGAGGTGCGACAAGAGTTCCTCGACCTGCAGTAGCTCGTAGGGAACGGCCTCGTCGCCCAGGTACGAGCGCAGCGTGATGAGGAAGAGCCCGGCAAGAAGCACGAGCGTGGCGGGCCTAAAGCGGGCAGGTGAGGACCAGGTTGAGGGAACGAGCACGGCAAAGAGGCCGAACACCACGAGGGCAACCGCGTAAAGCACTGCCGCAAAAAGTGACGTGCCGGGGCCGACCACGCCGGGGAATTCAGAGCCCCACATGCCCAGGTTCGAGAAGCCGCGTAGCGTAGACAGAATGAGAGCAAGAACGCAGGCATACAGCAGCGTATCGTGTTTGGTTGCCTTGCCCTGGGGGAGGCAATCGGATTCGGTGGTTTTTTCTGCAACAGGCATGCGCGCTGCCAAGGCGCACAGCGCACACATGCAGATGGGCATGATGGAGGCGATGATGATTTGGGCCGCGCTTGGAATCGTGAATAGGAACGACAAGGCCAGTTCTTTGAATATCAGGCACAAAATGGTGGCCATCACGCACGATGCGAAGCCGCGCTTCTGCGAAATCATGAGGTAGAACCGCGCGACAAGCCAGCAGTATCCTATGCCTGAAACCGTGAGGCCTATGACGGAGGGCAGGTCGGGCGTCAGCGGCCCTTCGGTTCCAGGGCGGGCGTATGCGACTGTTGCCACGGCCGACAAAATGGGAATGACCCAGGCAAGCACGCGGTCGTGACGCTTGAGCATGCGCGGGGCAAAAAACATGACGAGCGCCGTGATGAACAGGCCGATTTGGAAGAAAATGCGGCAGTTGACGGTGGCATAGAAGCTGTGTGCCGAGGTCAAAAAGCCCACTGCATGGCCTTCGAGCGTGCACCAGACAAAGTTGCACGCCAAGCCCAGGCCGCAGATGAGCTCAAACGGCGTGAGGCGCGCGGCGTTCAGGGCCGCACGCACAGCAGTCTGATTGACAGCTGCATGTACATTGGTATCAGGCGTCCCCTTTGCCTGCTTCTCTTTAATTGTGCAGCCAGTATCCTCGACCCCTTGGCCGGGCTGCTGTGTCTTCATGGCACGCTCCCGCGTTCTCCCCTTTTTTGCAGATGATGATACCACAGGTGTTGCATTTGCGGCCTTATGGGCCATCCCCCGAGAAGGGCCAAAAAGCCGCCGAGCCCCTGTGTTGAGGAGCCCGGCGGCTGGTGGTGCCTATGCGGTGTTCAGCTCTACGTGCTTACTCGACCGTGAACTGCGTGGTGGCAGCGATGGGCGAGATGGTGCCGTCGGCCGTGATGGCGCGGACGGTGAACTCGTACTCGCCGGGATCGGCAATCTGAGTCGTGAACTCCCAGGAGACCCAGCGATCGGCCGAAGCGCCCTCGGTGGAGCAGACCGTCCAGGTCTCGCCACCGTCGAGGGAGACCTCGAGGGCGGCGATGGGGGAGCCCAGGTCGTCGGCGTGGCCCTTGAAGGTGATGTCGTCGCCGACGTGGAAGAGGGCAGAGTCGCTCGTGTTCACGATGTTGACCTTGCCGCGGTAGTCCTGACCGGCCTTGTTGACGGTGGGGACGTTCTCCTCGCGGGTGACCTGCAGGCTGACGACGTCGCGGGTGAAGTAGGCGGCAACCGTCTTGGGCATCCAAAGCTGCGTCGTGCCCTCGGCAATCTTGTCGCCGTTCATCTGGTACACGAGCATGGCCTTGTTCTCGAGGACGTAGTCCAGGGGCATGGGAACGCCGTAGCCGTCAGCGCCGTAAGCGGTGAAGGTGTTGACGCCCTCCTCGAGCTCGGCGAGGTTGAGGAGCTTCTCGACGGGCACGCCGACAACCTCGGCCTGGGCGAGGGTGCCGCCCGTGGCGCAGGAGCAGACGAGAACGTCGCGCACGGAGTCTTCCTCCATGTCGGTGATGTTCACCGTGAAGGCCTTCTTGATGTCGCCGCCGACGTTGACGTAGTAGTTGGCAACACCGTTGTTGATGGTGCTGTTGATGGTCGGCTTGGCGCACATGCTCTCAACCGTGGCACCGAAGATGTTGAACAGGTCGTCGCTGGGCGTGATCTCGTCCTGGTTGAAGGCGAAGGTGCCCTGAACGTTGTGCACGGCCTGGAAGCCCTGGCCGGGAACCTCAACGGTGGCCTCGTGGTTGGCGCCCTGAACGGGAGCGCCGGCGTTGGAGCTCACAGGAGCGGCCATGGCGGCCGACAGCGGGATGCAGGCAGCCATGGAGGCACCGGTGATGCCCGTAAGAACGGTCTTGGTCGAAGTCTTCATGTGTGTATTGCCTCCTTAGTCGACAACGTCTTTGGCGTTGAACATGATGGTCTGCCACTCGGACTGCGTACGGCCGGTCTCGGTGACGGCGCGAGCGGAGATTGTGTAAGCACCCTCGACCTCGGGCGTCCAGGTGAAGTACCAGTACGTCCACTTGTTGGGGTCGGAGCCGCCCTCGATGTCGTAGCTGACCCACGTCTTGCCGCCGTCGAGGGAGATCTCGATGGCAGTGATGCCCTCGTCGTAAGCGTCGCAGACGCCCTCGAACGTGTAGGCCTCGTTGGTCTTGATAATCTTGCCGTCGGGCAGGTGCAGGATGGCCGTGTTGGGCTTGTTGGTGAACTGGACGTCCTCAGAAGCGGAGGAGGCATCGCCGCCGTTGCTCATGCTGGTGCCGCCGACGATCCAGCCGCAGGGGATGTTGGCCGAGAAGTCGAGGTCGGCGTCGGTGACCTCGTACTCGTTGATCTGCTTGGAGAAGATCTGGGCGTCGACGCCCTCGGTCCAGTTCATGCAGGGGAAGCCAGTGGACCAGGTGAGGTCCTCGCCACCGATCTTGTAGACCAGGTAGCTCTCGCCGAGCTTCTCGAGCGGGAAGGCGCGATGCGAGCTGTCGTCAGCGCGGACAACGTGGACGCCGGTGGAGCCGTCAGCATAGCCGCCGGCACGTTCGATGAGCCAGGACACGGGGATACCGGTGATCTCGACGTTGGAGATCATGGCGCCGCCGATGGGGTCCCAGTCGCAGTGGATCTTGCTGGGCTTGGTCACGACGACACCAGCAGCCTCGGCCTCTTCGATGAGGGTGGTGAGCTTCTCGGTGTAGGGGTTGTTGACCGTACCGTCGATGGTGATCTCCCAGGTGTCGAAGAGCTCCTGGTCGAGGGGCAGATTGGCGCCGTTCTTGCCTGCAGCACCACGCAGGTTGTCGTAGTAGGTGTGCATCCAGTCGAGGGAGAACATCTCGTCGACGGAAAGGACGTTGTCCTGGTCGACGACGAGCTCGCCCTGGACGTCCTCGGCAGCAACGCGGTTCATGCCGAAGTACAGGTCATACTTGACCAGGTCCCACAGCGTCATGCCAGCGCCGTCATCGGTGGCGTTGTGGCAGGAGTAGCAGTTGCCGCCCACGGTGCTGAAGGTGTTGCCGTAGCGCGAGCCGTAGTGCAGGGCATGGATGAGCGTACCGAACTGGTGGTCGTCCTTGACGTAGCCCATGGTCTCGCCGTGGCACAGCAGGCACTGCTGGACGCCGAGGTTGTTGTCGAGGGCGTAGTTCCACACCACGGGGTGGTGGTAGTCCATACCCGAGACAACGTCCTTGAGGTCGGCGTGGCAGGCGTTGCAGCCGCGGTTGTCGCCGTCAAGGTAGTAGGTGTTGTACGAGATGGTGTCAGAGAACTTCTGCCAGGCGCCGACCTCGTACTCGCTGGGGGTGCGCTGGATCTTGGTGCCGTCGGCGAGCTCCGTCACCTTGGGGGCGTAATCGGACTCAATCTGGTCCCAATAGTTGCCGAGCTCGTTGAGATACTCGTCGCCGGGGAACGGAACCGACTCGCCGCCGAGGGCCATGTCGGTGAGCTCCTGGTAGTCATAGGCGTATGCGTTCGTGGCGCACATGCCTCCTGCGAGCATCAGTCCCGCCAACGGAACTGCGAGCAGGGTCCTCAGCTTGGTGTCAACCATGTGCTTGCTCCTCTCCTGTCTTCCTTACGTCTGGTGAATCAGGGCCTGAAAGCGGCCCGCGTCTTCTTCAGGTTAAGGAAATAGATGGGAGCGCATATCGCCTAAACGGGCAAAAGTCCCGGCGAACTGCGTTGCAAACATCACCAAAACGGGTTGGATGTGTGTAACCTGTGTAGAAATGTGACAATTGCAACAAAAATTGACGCGGCCGATTGATTTTTTTGGACAGGGCATCCTTTGGGGGATGACGGATGAAAAAGAGAAGCGCCCGGGCGTGAGGCTCCGGGCGCTTTGGAATTGACGGGTTGTGAAGAAGCGGCGTATGCCCCGTGTGTGTCTTGCTCCGGCGTTGCGATCGGCACGAAGGCGCGCGAGCTGTTGACGTGCCCCCATGTGCGGCCTATCCGAGTCTCACCGTTCGTGTGACGACTCGTTCAGTGAGGCTGGGGGAGTGGGAGACAAGGATGACGCCCATGTTTTGGGCGGCGGACTCTTCCAGAAGGACGTGCCAAATCTGGGCCTGCGTGAGGGCGTCGAGCATCGTTGAAATCTCGTCGGCGATGAG
>USJP01000181.1 GCA_900555105.1 uncultured Coriobacteriaceae bacterium
TGGTAACGTCGGGAGCGCAGGCTCTGCTCTTCTGGGGTGGCTCTGTGGCCTGCGGCATCGTGGCCCCGCTTGTCTGCGGTGCTGCGGCGCTCGTCGTGGGTAAGGGCGACGTGCTTGAGAAGCGCGGCGTGCTTCTCGTTCTGGGCCTTGCGGCCCTGGTGTGCGCCCTGGCTGGCGGCTGGTGCCTGCGCCTGTGCCTCGCGACGCTGGTCTAAGCGCATCGCACGACTTTTGCAATTCAAGCTCTACCTACAAAAACGCCCGACCCTCAAGCGTGGGGGTCGGGCGTTTTCTGTGCCGGGCGTTTCTTGTGCGCTGGGACTCGGCGACGGCTCACGCTGGGGCATTGGCCCGCCAGACGGCTTTTCTCATGCATTGGCGGAAGTCTGGGGGTCTTCCCGCCGCCGTCGGGCCGTCTTTGTGGCGGCACGGGGGGGCAGGCGGTCCTTACTCCTTCGCCTGCACCACGCGTTCGAGCTCCTTGCGGGAATGCACGCCGAACTTGGTGTAGACATGGCTGATGTGGGTGTGCACGGTGGCGTTCGACACGCTGAGGCGCTGTGCGATGGTGGCCGCGTCGAGGTCGTCTACCAGTAGGGCGAACACCTCGGCCTCGCGGGCCGTGAGCCCATGCGAGACGATGAGGTCGCTCAGGCGCTCGCGCTTCTCTTCGTCGAGGTCGCGCAGGCTCGTGGGTTGGCTGGCGGCCACGCTGATGACCTTTACCCCTGCCGTGGGCAGGCACACGATGGTCACGATGAGCATGAGAAAGCCGATGGTCATGGCGACCTTGGGCTTGTCGAGCGGGGCCCACACAATCCATCGTACGACGATGTAAGCCAGCGCCGCGCCTGCGCAGGTCATGGCGCGGATGATGCAGAAGGTCCGTGCGCCGTGGTCTTGCGCGTTTCGTACCGTGCAAACGTGGATGACCCAGCACATGAGGTCAGCCAGCAGAAGGCCTACAAACGTCAGGCATACGCCCAGGTCATCGAGGTAACCAGCGTTGTGCTCGGGCAAGAACTCGAGCAAGATGGACAGGGCGCATAAGGGTACGCACACGCGGCAGATGAGGTCGTAGCCGATAGGGCTTTTTCTTGACTGGAACGCCGATGCGCTCAACGCAAACGCGACGAGAACTGCCAGGCATTGGAGCACGACAACGAATACGGGCAGCTCCTTGGGCAGATGGTTGTATTGCCCGGCGTTGTTGAGGGCCCAACCGCCCATGAGGAAGAGGCCCAGGGAGATGGCGCCGTAGCGCCAGGCGTCTTTCTGCTTGATGGGTACGAGCGTCAGGCTTTTCTCGCCCGGGCGCGACAGATTGGCGTAAGGCACGCGGGCGTCTGCCATATGGCCCAGCACCAGTGTGCCCAACGGGACAAGGCAGATGAGCAGGCATGCGGCGATGCCTGACACAAAGGCGGCGCACACGATGATGATTGCCGCCACCATGAAGGCGCCCATGCATGCCACCACCGAGCGGGCGGGGGAGAGGCGCTTGAGAAGGCGCGACGCCTGCAGCACGGCGCAGGTCGAGGAGAAGGCCGCAAGTGCCGCGCCGATGCATCCCATGAGCACGGCGAGGCAGGCGTCGAGTATCAAAGGCATGCCGGTGCCCGTGGCCTCGCCGCCCAGCTCGATGCCGTTGGATATGGTGCCGGGCAAAGAGAATGCATCAGGTGCTGCCGTGAGTGAAGACCCGACGAGCAGCACGCCGCCTATCACGCCCATGGCGGCATGCGCCGTGCCATAGCCCAGCGCCGCCTTTGCACGCGGGTTGGAGGCAAGGGCGGCGTTGGCGAGATATGTCAGCGCGCTTGCCGCAAAGAAGGCCACGGCGGAGCCATCGGTCCCGAAGAGTGCCGCTCCCATGCCCACGCCAAGGGGGGTCAGGAAAAGTGGGGTGTACGTCCATGCCAAGGCGATGCCGATGGCAAGGGAGAACAGCACAAGCCAGCGACCGTCTTTGGACGCGGCCATCTCCATGGAGCTGCGAATGAATGCAGTGGGCTTCACGCTGGTGTTCCCTCCCGGTTTTTGTGCGGGGCAATCGTCGTCTGGTGTGGGTGGAGGCCTCTCATTAAGGAGGGGAGACGCCTTTTGCCACTCGTGCGGCATTGTACCTTGCAAATCTTGCGAATTGAAGAATTCCCAGCTAGATATCTCAACAATGAGGTTGAGAAGGGTTCTTTTGCCCAACTTCAACATCTCAAACGATGTTTCGGGCACTGCGGTCGGGCTACTGTGCAAGCCGTCAGATGGGAACGCGCCCAGCGGGGTCGCACACCATGCGACCCGCACCCACAGGGAGGGTGCAGGCGGGCGCCCCACGTTGAAAAGGATGGATTGAACATGGCTAGTGAGCTTTCCCGCAGGAACTTCATCACCGGCGGCGTCGCTGTTGCGGCCGGTGCCGCCACCGTGGCCGCCAAGGCCGCCCTTGCCGGCGAGGCCGCCGACCCCACGCAGCCTTGGATCCCGGCTTGGGACGAGGAGTGCGACATCGTCGTCGCCGGTTACGGCGCAGCCGGCGTTACGGCCGCCATCAGCGCTTGCGAGCAGGGCATGAAGACCATCGTCCTTGAGAAGAGCCCCATCGAGGACGGCGGCAACTTCGGCTGCTCCACCTCCAACCTGCACGACACCTTCCGCTGCGACCTTGACGAGATCAAGACCAAGGCCAAGCGCATGAGCTTCTACTGCGTGCCCAACGAGGACGCCATCGACCACCTCTGCGACTTCATGGTGCAGGACATGTACCCCTGGCTGACCGATGAGCTCGGCTTCAGCTTCTTCGAGGGCACCCGCGAGGGCACCGCTCGTCACGCCACCGACTCTGCCATCATGTTCTACCGCACTCCTGAGGGGCATCCCGGCGCCGGTTATGAGTTCTTCGCCGCTCTCTCTCAGATCGCCAAGGACAAGGGCGCCGAGGTGCGTCTGGGCTCGCCCATCACGGGCCTCGTGCAGAATCCGCTGACCCGCGAGGTCCTGGGCGTCGAGTACTCCGACGACGGTGGCGCCACCACCAAGACCATCAAGGCCAAGCACGGCGTTATCATGTGCGTCGGCGGTTTTGAGAACAGCAAGATCAAGCAGGCCTGGTACAACCACGCCGGCATCTTCCAGCAGTGCTGGGGCACGCCTTACAACACGGGCGACGGCATCGACATCTGCTCGGCTGCCGGTGCCGCCATGTGGCACCTCGAGGGCTGCGAGTGGAGCGCCTGCGCCTACCGCCTGCCCTCTGAGGAGGTCGGCTGCGCCGTCTCCATGCCTGAGAAGGGCTATGACCCCTACACCACCACGTACTTCTGGGTCAACAAGTACGGCTCGCGTTTCATGAACGAGCAGACCACGATGAACCACAACATCGGCAAGACCCCGCTTACCGACTGGACGCACAACAAGGGCAAGTACCCCAACGCCGACGAGTACCCCAACCTCCCCTTCTGGATGGTCTTCGACCAGAACATGTACGACAAGGTGCAGCTGTACCAGGGCACCGGCTACTGGGGCCTGCTCGACACTTACTGCGCCGTCCAGGGCCTGCAGCCTACTGAGGATTGGAACGATTACGCTCTCGACAAGGGCTGGATCGTCAAGGCTGACACCATCGAGGAGCTTGCGGCCAAGATGCAGGGCCTGAACTCCTCCAACGAGGTTGAGACTTGCGACGCTGAGGGCCTCAAGGCTACCTTCGACGCTTACAACGCCGCCTGCAAGAAGGGCAAGGACGCCGACTTCGAGCGCTCGGCCGACTCCATGCAGGCACTCTCGGAGGAGGGCCCGTACTACGCCATCGAGATGTGCTGCTCCTCGATCAACACGCAGGGCGGCCCCTGGCACGACGGCTACAACCGCACGCTCGACGCTCAGGGCAACGTCATCCCTCGTCTGTACAACTGCGGTGAGTTCGGCTCCATCAACGGCTTTGCCTACCTCATCGGCAACATCTGCGAGGCGCTGACGACTGGTCGTATTGCGGCCCTCGACTGTGCCGCCCTGGATCCCCAGGCCTAAGTCTTCTCAAGGCATCTACCAGGAAAAAGAAGGGAAGACTGACGTATGGCAACGTATGTTGACGGACTGTACAAGGGTACGGCGCGCGGTATCGGCGGCAAGGTGAACGTCGAGGCCGTCATCGAGGGCGGCCAGCTCGTGGACCTCGTGCTTGCGCGCCTCAAGGAAACGAGCGGCATCGGCCTGGATGCAGGCCCCATCGTGGCGAGCAACATTGTGGCTGCGGGTGGCGTCGAGGGCGTGGATGGCCTGGCAGGCTGCACGGTGACCTCCAACGCCATCATCTCGGCCACCGAGCAGGCACTTGCCGCGGCCGAGGGCGGCTACAACGACGGCACGTTCACGGGCACCGCTCGCGGCATCGGCGGTCAGGTGAACGTCGCGGCAACCTTCGAGGCTGGCAAGCTGGCCGACTTCAAGCTCACCCGCCTCAAGGAGACGAGCGGCATCGGCCTGGATGCGGGTCCCCTGGTGGCCAACGCCATCCTCGAGGCCGGCACCTATGAGGGCGTCGACGGCATCGCCGGCTGCACGGTGACCTCCAACGCCATTCTCACCGCCGCCCAGATGGCCTTCGAGGCCGCCTCTGGCACCAAAGCCTACGAGGACTACCTCGCCGAGCAGGAGAAGGCAAGTAAGTAGGCAAGCCTGCCATTAAGCATGAACACCCAAGCGGGGGACGCCACGCA
>USJP01000182.1 GCA_900555105.1 uncultured Coriobacteriaceae bacterium
CTTGGGCTGGGACATGCTCTGGCGGAAAACACGGGGGAACTGCGCCCGAACCATGCCCACGACCTCGGACGGTTACGCCCTCACGCGAAGTGGGCCGTTGGGGCGTTTCAGACCATTGGGCCGCTGCGGAACTGCGCCTGAACCAAACCCAGGCCTGCACGCGATACCCGCTTGGGCTGGGACATGCTCTGGCGGAAAACACGGGGCGGGCTGCCATACATGAGCGCTATACTGCGGGGTTTATTAAACGAAGGCTCGGCGTAGATTGGCTCGGGGTATGGGACAGAGTGACGAAGGTTGCGCGCAGGTCGCACAACGTTGCGATAATGGCAGGTTGCAGGCAGATAGCGCGGCAATGGCGAAGCATTATCCCTGGCAGGTTCTTTCGGGGTCGGCGCTTAAGTGGATCGCCATTGTATGCATGGTGGTAGACCACATCTCGGCCGTGTTCGTGTACAACTACTACCGCGCCTCGCTGGTCGATCCCACTGTCGTGTCATCCACTGTATATCAAGTGTATTACTGGATGCGCGTTGTTGGGCGCGTCACGTTTCCTATCTTCTGCTTCGAGCTGGTGGAAGGGTCGCAGCATACGCGCAGTTTTCCCAAGTACGCGCTGCGCCTGTTCCTGTTTGCCCTGGTAAGCGAGATTCCCTATGACCTGGCGCTGCACTCAGACGACGCCAGTTGGACCGACCACCTCAACATCATGGTGACGTTGCTTGTGGCGCTCCTCCCCATGTGGGCAGGAGAAGCGAGCCAGAAACGCCTGCACTTGCCCTGGTGGGCCGGCAAAATTGTGGCCATAATCGTGATGGCCGGCTGCTATTGGGCCTGTCAGAACCTCATTCATCCCAGCTACGAGGGATACGGCATTCTGCTTGCAGGAGCCATGTACCTGGGCAAAGAATCGCGCATAGCGCAGTTCGCACTGGCATCGCTTGTCACCATACTGCACGGAAGCCAGATTCAGATGTGGTGCATCGTCGGCATTGCGCTTGCCTGCCTTCTTTACAATGGCAAGAAGGGTCATATGAACAAGTGGATTTCTTACACGTTCTACCCTGGCCACTTGCTCATCATCGCCATTATCGCCGGCACGTTCACCTGGCCGCTGTTTGCAAAGCTGTTCCTGTAGACGCAACCGAAAGGACACCATGCTCAACGTCGTTCTTTTCCAGCCCGAGATTCCCTCCAACACCGGCAACATCGGGCGGACCTGCGTGGTGACGGGAGCGCGGCTGCATCTCATCAAGCCCTACGGCTTCAACCTCACCGACGCCGCCCTCAAGCGCGCCGGCATGAACTACTGGCACAACCTCGACGTATGCGAATATGAGGGCTGGGATGACTTCGTCGCTCGCAATCCCGAGCTCGAGGCGCATCCCGAACGACTTCACCTACTTACCAAGCGCGCAAGCCACGTGTACACGCAGGCGACGTATCGTGATGGCGACTATCTGGTGTTCGGCCGCGAGAGCACGGGCATCGACCAGGAGATTCTCGCCAGCCTGCCTCAGTGCTGCGAGCGCATTCCGATGCTGCCCGACGCCATGGCACTCGACGACGGCCCCGCCTGGCACGCTCATCACGAGGAGCTGGCCGGCCAAGACGCCCCCGCCGCCCAGACGCGACCCGACATCTGCGGCAACTTCGTGCGCACGGGATTTGCGGGCATCTCCTCGCTCAACCTCTCAAACTCGGTGGCCATCGTGCTCTACGAGGCTCTCAGGCAAACGGGCTGCCCGGGGATGGAGTAAACAGCCCTCCGCAACCATCCACCCGTATCATGCAACGCGCGAAACGCGAGCCACAGGTTACAAATGAGAACGGTTTGAGGCCCGAACGGCTGGAAAAACGTTCAAATTCTCAACCCGTAGCTCGCAAGGGCAGCAATGTTATGCCGGTTTTTGGGACCGCTCCAACCTCAGGTCAAATGCAGAGCCGAGTACGTCCTCAAAATGCTCACCTGCTGAAATGCGGGCAAGCAGCTCATCCTTTTTCGCGCGGCTCAGTTGCTTGAAGTGCCATTCGGCGCTCATAGCCTCGTGTTTTGTCTCGAATGCAGCGCTCCCCACAAGCTCGACGGGGCGGCGTGTCTTGGTGTATTTGGCCCCCTTGCCGGCATTGTGCGCCGCCACGCGCGCCTCCACATCGGACGAGTATCCGGTATAGAGAGTGCCGTCGGCACATTTGACCACATACATGCAGTGCACGAGACAACCCTCACCATTCCTTGCCGGACACACACTCATCCCGCTCATCGCACCTTGCGCTGAGGAACAATCCCCAAGAACACCACCGCATCTTGCTCATCTAACCGCTCATACAGCACGTCATAGCCAGCAGCAGCCAACTTCAAACACGTGCTTCCATATGAGCGCCGCAGCGACAACTCGACCAGGGCCGACCCAGCACCGGGAAATTCCTCGGCCATGGCGCATTTAGCACGCACCTCATCCAGGGCATAATCCGGCAATCCCGCCGCGTCATCGAGAAACGGCCCGGTAAACAATGCCCTAGCCACGACGGTCCCTACGTCGAGCAATCTCTGCAAAAGCGGCGTCTGCACCTTCGACGTAGTCCCCCGCGGCAAACGCGGCACGCCCACGTGCAATCGACCCTTCCACGCTTGCGCAATACAACGCACGCTCCACGGCCTCATCTATCTGCTGCTGAAAAACCTCGTCGGAGCAGAACACGAACGCACCGGCGCCGTTTTCGGTAATGCGAACAAGGCCTTCTCTCGCAGCCTTTTTGACCTCTGCCTGGCGATCGCGCAGCGCCGTGCTCGAAAAAATGGCGTCCATGATTCCTCCGATGCAGTGTGCGTAATTTTGTACAGGATTATATCCATCGCCAGACAGACCTGTAAACCACAGCAAGCGCATGCCACCAAAAAGGCCAACCCCGAGATGCCCCGAGGTCGGCCTTGCAGTCAAAAGCTGTTGTCGTTCAGTTCAAAAACCCTGAGGGCTACTCCTCCACGAGCTCGAAGAAGGTGGCGTCCTTGCCGCACAGGGGGCAGACGAAGTCGGCGGGGAGCTCCTCGCCCTCGCATTCGTAGATGTAGCCGCACACGGTGCACTTCCAGGTGGTCACCACGTCGGAAGCCTTCTCAGCAGCCTCAACGGTGCCGGCTGCAGGCTCAGCGTTGTCGGAAGTCGCGACGGCAGTGCCGACGGACTCATCGCCCGACAGGGAGGCAGCAATGGCGCCGGCGAGCTCGGTGAGCTCCTCGACGTTGGCGGCGTTGGGCGTGGAGCGAATGGTGACGAGGTCGCCCACCTGCACCATGTCGGGCATGGTGGCCACGATATCCTGCATGAGCTGGCCGGATGCCGGGCTCCAGGTGCCGTTCTCAACGAAGGAGACCTTGCGGTTCTGCATGTTGTGGGCCACGAGGTCGTTGAGGAAGTTCTTCATCGGCGTGAAGATGCCCATGTTGTACGTGGCGCTGCAGAAGACCAGGTGGCTCGCACGGAAGGCCTCGCCGATGAGGTAGCTGCCGTGGGTCTTGGACACGTCGTAGACCTTGACGTCGTTAACGCCGGCCTGAGAGAGCTGTGAGGCAAGAATGTTCGCCGCGTTCTCGGTGCCACCGTAGATGGAGCCGTAGAAGACGACGACAGCCTCGTCCTCGGGCGTGTAGCTCGACCACTTGTCATACTTGTCGATGATCCAGCCCAGGTCCTCACGCCAGATGGGGCCGTGCGTGGAGCACAGCATGGAAATGTCGAGCGTGGAGGCCTTGGCCAGCACGTCCTGAACCTGAGGGCCGTATTTGCCCACGATGTTGCAGTAGTAACGGCGGGCCTCGTCAAGCCACTTCTCCTTGAAGTTGACCTGGTCGGCATACATGTTGCCGTCGAGGGCGCCGAAGCAGCCGAAGGCATCGGCACTGAAGAGGATGCCGGTGGTGGCGTCGAAGGTCACCATGACCTCGGGCCAGTGCACCATGGGGGCCTCAACGAAGGCGAGAGTGTGCGCGCCCACCGTGAGGGTGTCGCCCTCAGCTGCGGTGATAACGCGGTCGGAGATGTCGATGCCCTCGAAGAACTGGCCGATCATAGCCTGGGCGAGCGCCGTGGTCACCAGGGTGCACTCAGGATAGCGCGTGAGGACCTGTGCCACGCCGGAGGCATGGTCGGGCTCCATGTGGTCGACGATGAGGTAGTCGAGGGTGCGACCGTCGAGCACGGCCTCGACGTTCTCGAAGTACTGGCCGATGACGGAGCGGTCGACCGTGTCGATAAGAACAGTCTGCTCGTCAAGCAGCAGATAGGAGTTGTAGGCCACGCCGTGGTCGAGCGGGTAGACGTTCTCGAACAGGGCAAGGCGCTTGTCGCAGGCGCCGACCCACCACAGGTCGTCGTTGATTTGACGGGCGTTTGCCTTGCCGGCAAAGTACTCGGTCTTGGTCTGGGTCGTGGCGGCCTGAGCCTGAGGGACGCGAAGCGATGCGAGTGCGGCAAGGGCGGCTGCTCCGCCTGCGGTTGCCTTCACGAAGTTACGGCGGCTGGTGGTGGTGTCCATGGCGCTTCCTCTCTCCTATTGAGAAACACTCCTGGTAGAAACGAACAGACTAGCCAAAATAACGCTTGAGCAGGCCCTCGAACGCCTTGCCGTGGCGGGCCTCGTCGCGGGCCATCTCATGCACGGTGTCGTGGATGG
>USJP01000183.1 GCA_900555105.1 uncultured Coriobacteriaceae bacterium
TAAATTTTTGCATGGCCAATCCATTTTTATAGTTGGCAATATCGAGCAAAGACGCCTGCGTCCACGAATCATCGATTGCGTCGAGAATCTCATGCTTGAACAACGCATCGATAGTCTCTGCTAAATAGCCATTTGGCTGTGCTGTGGTTGCATGAGGAGTGAAGCCAAGAACTGACAATGGTTGTGAAAAACCTTCCTCTCCTCTCTCGCGATCTTGAGTGTCGCCGAGAGCCATCCGGCCAGCTCTTCGGATGTGTTGGCGCAGTTGGGGGGATTGCCAGGAGACGGCCAGGGTGAAGGAGGCCACAAGCGCGCTTCGGACGAAGTCAGCCGGTGCGCCCTGGGGTATGTTGCACGCCTTGCGGGCGAACAGCACGGCCTGCCCGCTGCCGCCGAGATCGAGCGACGCTGCGGCCCGTCTCATTTCATCCGTGCCGTGGAGATGCGCGCGAGCATGATCTACTGCTCGCTGGCGGCGCAGACGGAGTGCCCGTCGTGTGGCGCCGTGGGCGTGAAAATCAACCGCCAGACGGGGATGCGCCCGCTGTGCACTGAGCGCTACCGCCTAGAGCAGGAGCGCGCTTTCAACGAGCAGCTGGAGACAAGCGGGTTGCCTGCGGGCAGTCCGAGGAGCTCGTTGAAAGCGCGGCGAGAGGGGAACAAGATGCGGCAGCGCAACTCCCGCCTGTGCAGGAAGTACGGGCTTAAGGGGAAGCAGGAGCGAAGGAAGTGAAATGGTGGCGGCGCCCGGGTACTACCCGGATGGCATCGGCCTTGTAAGTCCATGATGGAAACGACACGCCGCCGCCTAGCCATGCCGCCACACAAGAAACGATACTCAGCAGAGAAGCCATGGAGCTACTCATAGAACCACCTCCTAGAAAAAGCTCTACGAGGCAGCCGCCGAGGTCCATCATGGCGGATACAAGCATAAGGCTTACCGACATTCTACCCCCTTTGTAACGTGCCATGAGAATCCATCGCGAGAGAAACGTTGAGTTCCACAGGGGTGATACGCATGACGAGGCATCCGAAGCTGACGCGGGAGACGGTTGACGAAGCGATCGGCCTCAAGGCGGACGGCCTTTCCAATGGTGATATCGTCTACGCGCTGGGAATCCACGAGTCCACGTTCTACCGCTGGATCGGCTACGCGATGATGGACGACGTGCTGAGGGGGCTAGTTCTTCTCGTTAGCACCCTTCATTGCTTCGATTGTTTCCGCAGCAGGAGTTGAGGTGTCTTCACCTTGCCGCTTGCCAGCGTTCTTC
This sequence comes from uncultured Coriobacteriaceae bacterium, assembly GCA_900555105.1. GTDB lineage: Bacteria > Actinomycetota > Coriobacteriia > Coriobacteriales > UMGS124 > UMGS124. Next base: position 1,272 of record USJP01000183.1, read on the forward strand.
CTGAACTTGGCGATGACCTTTTCCTTTGTTGCGGTGAGTTTAGGGTGGGCTGTTTCTTTCCACCACTTTTCTACGCGGGGTTTTGCCCACTTCGCTCCCTTTGCAACCAGGATGCCACCAGCGACGACCGCTGCGACGACTCCGACGGCCTTGCTGTCTATGGCATCTTCGTCACTGTTCTGTCCATAGCCGTAGCTATCATCGGCATCTTCGTCACTTCCGTTCTCCAGCTCTGCTTGGCACTCTTTCCTTTGCCTGAGTTGTTCGGCGCGACGAGCTGAGATCTCATCGTCGATCTGCTGCTTTCGCTCTGGGCTTACAGTGCCAATGTCTTCGAGAACTTCATCGTCCCATCTGGTTGTGAGGTAACCGGCATGCATGCTGCTGGAGACGCCCCAATGTTGCTGCGTGGCATGCTCGCGCCCCTTCTCGGTGAGCGTCCAGTCGCCCGGCTCGCCTTTCTGGTATCCCTCGTCTCGAAGCAGGATATTCGTTTCCTGGGAGTTCAGGCCGAGCTCCCTGCCCAAACCTGCTGTTGACATGTTCATGGTACCCACCTCTCTCTGTCGACGTAATTATCTCACTTGCGCGGCGTGGGCGCACGATTCCCTTTCGTTTCCCAGCTGTCGATTTTAAATGGTCCTTTTAGCACGTTCGCGGACCAATCGTGCTAAAAGGACCAGAACAAGCCTGGAAATCGGTCGGAAATGGTCCATTTGACACGATTCGCCAACCAACGTGCTGGATGGACCAGAAAGAGGCCGGAGGGCAGGCCTGGACCATCATGGCCATGGCGGCCATGCCTGCGTCGCACGTCGCCGGGCAGCCCTGCGGCTTTCTCTGAATCCCGCGCCGTCGGTGAGTGCAGGGGAGGCAGTTTGGGCACTGGGGTGCGCGGATGTTACAAATCTATATATATGCCTATGCATATATGCGTACCTAAAGAAGGTTCCCCGTAATACCGGCAGCCGAGTTCTTGAACTCTTAACATCGTGGCATTCTCATCCCGGCCTCAGAATGTGAGATACTGCGGTCATCCCTCGTGTCGCGGCGCGTGGCTGTCGCCTGCGGGATGTGAACGGCGACAATGCGGCACGGCAGCAATTGACCCTCTGCGTGACATAGGGGTCAGGCAAAAGAAGCTTCTTATGTGCGATGCATGCAACGCTCTCAATGTCAGTCGTCGAAGGCTTTTGGAGGGGATCGCACTGGCGGGCACCGGCGTGTTTGCCGCCACGGCGCCGCAGGGGGTCGCCCTTGCTCTCGACGAATTCGCGGACTTGACCGACGAGGTCAAGGATGCCTCAAGCCTTACCGAGGCAGCAAATGTCGTATGGTACGACAAGCTCGATTTTGAGGATCGCTCCGAATACGAGAACGCGACGCGCAATCTCATAGCCGCCCCCGACGCACTCGAGATATGCGACGACGCAGGCCGTGTCATTTGGAGTCAAAAGGCCTACACGTTCGTGGAGGGGGCCGATGCCCCCGCCTCTGCGAACCCCAGCCTGTGGGAGAACACCCGGAACAACCACGTGTACGGTCTGTTCAAAGTCATTGACGGCATCTACCAGGTGCGCGGATACGACATGGCGAACCTTACGCTTATTGAGGGCCAGACGGGCTGGATTGTCATCGACACGCTCATGAGCGTGGAGTGCACCCGGGCGGCGATGGCCCTGGTTGAGAAACATCTGGGTGAGCGTCCCGTGAAGGCCGTTATCATCAGCCACCCTCACATCGACCATTACGGCGGCATCAAGGGCGTTGTGAGCGAAGAGGAAGCGGCCAAGGCGTCCATGAGCCTGGAAGAGCAGCTGGCCGGCGACAAGGTGCCCATCATCGTGCCGGAGCACTTCGAGGAGCATGCCGTGTCTGAGAACTCCTACGCCGGCAGGGCCATGGGTCGTCGCGCGGCGTACCAGTACGGCGCTTACTTGGAGAAAGGCCCGCAGGGCTCCCTTGCCATGGGCATCGGCAACGGTCAGTCCCTGGGAACGACCTCGTACATCTCGCCCAGCCTCGAGATTGCGCAGACCGGCACCGAGCTTGTGATAGACGGCGTCACCATCCAGTTCCAGTTGACTCCCGGCACCGAGGCTCCCGCCGAGATGAACATGTGGTTTCCCGAGCTCAAGGCCCTTTGGGTCGCCGAGAACTGTTGCGGCACGCTCCACAATCTGTATACGCTGCGCGGCGCGCAGGTTCGTGACGGCAACGCCTGGGCCAAGTACATCATGGAGGCAGTGGGTTTGTACGGCAGCCAGGTGGAAGTGGCGTTCCAGAGCCACAACTGGCCTCATTGGGGCAACGAGGTCGTGAACGAGTATCTCGTGAACACCGCCGCTATGTATAAGTTTATCAACGACCAGGCGCTGGCCATGCTCAACCAGGGTATGGTTTCATCTGAAATCGCCGAGTCGATTGCACTGCCTGCCGAGCTTGAGAGGTGCTGGTACACCCGTCAGTACTATGGCACGGTCGCTCATAATGCCCGGGCCGTGTACCAGCGCTATATGGGTTGGTACGACGCAAACCCGGTGCATCTGAACGACCTTGGGCCTGAGAAGTACGCGACCAAGCTCGCCTCGTACTTGGGCGACCCGGCGGCAGTGTTGGAGCGCGCCCGTGCCGATTTCGAGCAGGGCGAATACCAGTGGGTCGCGCAGATCACGAATACTCTCGTGTTTGCCGACCCTCAGAACACCGAGGCGCGCCTGCTGTGCGCTGACGCGCTCGAACAGCTGGGCTATCAGGCAGAGAGCGGCACGTGGCGCAACTGTTACCTCACGGCGGCCCTGGAGCTCAGGCACGGCAACCAGGCGCTCGTGCAGACAACCGTAAACAGTTCTTCAGACATGCGCAACAACATGGGAGCGGAGCTCATTCTCGACTATCTTGGCATTGCATTGGACAAGACCGCACTCGCCGACAGGGACTTCAAGGTGAATGTGACCTGCACCGATACGGGCCAGTCGTTTGTGCTGCGCTTTAAGAACGGCCCCATGCTGCATGTGGAGACCGCACCTGTCGATGATGCCCTGCTGACGTTCGTCGGACCAAAGAGCGGCTTGTTGACCTTGATGGGAGGTGACGCGGCCGCCGTGCGCTCCGTCCTCGAGGTTACAGGCGACGAGGAGCTGTTTGGCGAACTTTGCCGCAGCTTCACTGCCCTCAACGGCGCCGGGCTGTTCAACATCATAGAGCCGTAGCGCGACAGTTCAGCGTACTCGAGGGTCCCAGGCGGCGCATGGTGATGCGCGCCCCAAAACTCGAGGCGGTGCAATAGGGAACATTGGGCTGCAAGGGGCTGGCTTGGGGGCTTCCTGCGCTGTGACGCAGGCTCTGGAAA
>USJP01000184.1 GCA_900555105.1 uncultured Coriobacteriaceae bacterium
CATGAATCTCCCTATCTCCTCCCCCGGAATCACCGGGGCTCCCAAATAAAACAAGCCTGGTTTGCGGGCATGCCTCGCTTTGAACGGCCCTTAGAGCTCGCGCTGGGCCGCCACGGCACGCGCGACCGCGTCGTAGCCGCCCTCGCCGGGAAACGCCAGGCGACGGGGGTAGCCATCGTCTTCGACCAGCACCATCGAGCCGTCGCCAATGGCCGTGCCCGAGCGGCGCAGCGAAAACGTGTCACATGCCCAAATCTCGGGAGCGCAACCGTCCTCCCAGCCCACGAGACCGAGTTTGCCAGCACGGGCGATCGGCGTGTGGCCCACGATTTGGTTGAGGTCGGCAAGGGCCCCGTAGAGCATGTCGGACACGTCGGCCCACACGGGGCCGGGAGCCTGCCAGCCTCCCCTGGAGGCGCCGGCGCTGTCGAGAGCAGCCCATTGGCCCGAGTCGCAGAGCATCGCGTTGAGGCAGGCGGCGATGTCGGCGGGCGTCTTGTCCACCTCTGCCAGGTATTTGTCGGCCCACTCCTGCGTGATGCCCGCATGGCAGCACAAAAACGAGCCCACCGTCGTGGCCATCTGCACATGGAGGCGGTCCTCGAGCACATCTCGCACCTCGCGCATAATGCCCGGCATCGTGCCCGAGCCCACGCGGCCACGAATGTAGCACAGATCATGGTTGCCCATGAGAACGTCGACCCTCACGCCCTCAGATCGGCGGGCTTCCACCCAATCTGCCTGATAGGAAAGAGCATCGAGGGCACGATGCTCGGTGGCGCCCCAATCGTCGCAGGCGTCACCCAAAAACACGACGCGCCCCACGGCAAGCTCAGGGTCACGCACGTACCCCAACAGGTGGGGCAGGATAAAAGGCTGCTTGAGGTGGAGGTCTCCGAGAACAAGTGTCGACATGGGGGCCTTTCGGTTGGGGCCGCAAAAACCAAACGAAACGATTGTACCCGTTGCCGCGCAAAGCGACAAAACCATCGGAATATGCAAAAGGCCGCCCGCCCCCAGTAGGAGGCAAGCGGCCTTGAGAAAAGGCAGGCGCGCTAGGCGGCCTTCTGTGTCTGCTCATCGGCAGCGACGAGCTCGCGGGCATGGGCGATGGCATCGTCGATGTTGGGGCGGAAGTGTTCCTCGCCCACCAGGTCGACGAAACCGGCATGGCGCATGGCAGCCATGGGCTGCTCGTTGGCGTGGCTGATGATAAGCTGCACACCATTCTCCTTGCAGTACTCGTAGAGGTTCTCCAGGGCGTTCATGCCCGAGGAGTCCAGCGAGGGCACGCCGCGCATGCGGATGATGAGGTAGCGGGTGAACTCCTTGACCGAGATGTCAGTGATGCGGTCGGTCATGCCGAAGAACATGGGACCGTTGATCTCGTAGACGCGCACGCTCTTGGGAAGCTCACGCAGATGCGTGACCTCGGAGTTCTCGTCGCAGTAGTACTTCCAGCCCTTGACCTCGGTCTCCTCGCTCACCATCTTCATGAAAAGGATCACCGTGATGGTCATGCCGGCGGCGATGGCAGTGACCAGGTCGAACACGATGGTGAGGACGAACGTGAGGAGCAGCGCCGCCACGGCGCCCTTCGATGCGGTACGGCACAGGTGCGCGAAGTTGCGCCAGCCGCTCATGTTGTAGGCCACCTGCAGCAAGATGGCGGCGATGGTTGGCATGGGGATGAGTGCGGCATAGGGCATGAGGAAAACGAGAACCAAAAGCAGCACGACGGCGTGCACCATGCCGGAGATGGGCGTGCGGCCACCGCTCTTGACGTTGGCGGCCGTGCGGGCGATGGCGCCCGTGGCGGGGATGCCGCCGAACAGGACCGAGCCGATGTTGCCCACACCCTGGGCCACAAGCTCCATATTGCAGCGGTGGTGGGCCGAAATCATGGAGTCGGCCACGACGCACGAAAGCAGGGACTCAATGGCTGCCAGGATGGCGATGGTGACGCCGTTGGACAGCTCGTTGCGGAAAAGCTCGAAGCTGAGCTGGGGCGCCTGGAACTGAGGGAGGCCGGCCTGGATGGTGTAGAGGTCGCCGATGGTGTTCACGTTCATGCCGAAGAGCGGCACCATGACGGCTCCGACGATGACGGCGACAAGCGACCCGGGGATCTTGTCGTTGACGCGAGGCCACAGGATGAGAATGGCCAGGCACACAAGGCCCACGAGCAGGGCCTGCCAGTTAAAGGTGGAGATGTTGGCGGCCACGGCGGCGAGCTTGTCGGCGGCGTCGATGGTGACTGTGCCGGCCGGATAGGTAAGGCCCAGGAAATCCTTGATCTGGCCGATGACGATGGTGACGGCGATACCGGCGGTGAAGCCGGTGGTGATGGTGTAGGGCACGAAGCGGATGAGCGTACCGAGTTTGAGCAGGCCCATCAAGATGAGGATCACGCCGGCAATAAGCGTGGCGGCCACAAGGCCCTCGAGGCCGTCGGTGGCCACAATACCTGCAACGATAGTTGCAAACGCGGCCGTGGGACCCGAAATCTGCACGCGCGAGCCACCAAGCATGGCAATGAGGAAGCCGGCGACGATGGCCGTGTAGATGCCGCGCTCGGGGCTCACGCCCGAGGCGATGGCAAGCGCGATGGAGAGCGGCAGCGCCACGACCGCCACGACGATACCCGAGACGATGTCCTTCGGGATTTGACGGCGCAATTCCTCCTTGCTGGAATGCTTGATGACGCTGAACAGAATCGGTTTAATCTTGTCGCGCTGCATGGGCCTGGTTTCTTCTCGAATGGGTATAAGAAATAATTTCTCGTCGAGAAAGGCGAGGGAGACATTTTAGCGCGCAAAAAGTGCTTGAGCCCAAGTCCACAAAACCGCCAGCGCACTGACGCAGTCCCAACAAATTGGGCGAGCACGGGGCCCGCCCAAAGGGTGCTTTCTTCATCTTGTACGTTAGCGCGACATGCCCAGTGCCGCGCGAAACCTAACGCAAACGCGGCTCATCTGCGAGCGCTTCCGTGCCAAAGATGCGCTCGACGGCGGCCATGTACTCGGCCTGGCCGCGCACGCCCCTCACGGCAAGGTGAACCGAGACCGGATCGGCAAAGCAGCACTTGGTGTAGGACCACCACTCCTTCATGCGGGCGGCCGCGTTGTCGGCACCCATGAGCGCCTCGTATTCGCAGAAGAGCCTGTCGTGGAAATGTGTAAGCTCGTCCAAGGTGGCGGGATTGCCGCCCCGTATCATGCGCGCAAGGGCGGGGTTCGCCACGATTCCCCTGCCCAACATCACATGCTGGGTTTCTGGATAGGCATCTAGCAGGGAATTCAGGTCATCGACGCTAAAGATGTCGCCATTGTAGGCCACAGGGAACGGCGCCCGCTCAAGCGTTGCCCCATACGGCTCCCAGCGCGGCGACCCCTGATAGCGGTCCTTTTGCACGCGAGGGTGCACGATGAGCTCGGCAAGCGGAAGGCGGCAGTACAGCTCGAGAAGCTTCGCGTATTCATCGTCGCTGGAAACGCCGAGCCTTGTCTTGACCGACACCGGCAAAGGCGACCTGTCGCAAACGTCTTGCAGGAAAACCTCAAGGTCATCGGGGTTGCGCAGAAAGCCGGAACCCTTTCCCTTGGCCACGACCGTGCCTGACGGGCAGCCCAGGTTCAGGTTGACCTCCCTGTAGCCCATGTCACGCAGGAGCTGCGCGGCATGCACGAACTCATCGGCGTTCTTGGTCAACAGCTGCGGCACGACATTGAGGCCCTTGCTGTTGAGCGGGTCAAGCTCCTCGCGATACCGCTGGCCAAAGGTTGAGCCCAGCCTCGGCGGAGAGATGAACGGCGTGTAGTAGCGTTCGAGCGCGCCGAAGCACTCCGCGTGCACGCGGCGAAACACATGTCCCGTGACCCCCTCCATGGGGGCAAGGGACAGGATTTTTGGTCTCATCATCTGGTGGCCTTTTGATTGGGTGCGACGGGCGCGCCGCCGACAGATACGGAAAGCTCGCGGTGGAGACCCTCCCCCACCCCGGCGCGACAGTGTAGCCGCTTACGCGCCCCTCAAAGCAAGGAAATAGCAAGAACCTGCCCGAATGCAGGCGATATACAATCGGGGCGTCGCGGGAGAGACCCGCAGCCGAAACCTGCAACAAAAAAAGCCTGCCTCGGAATGAGGCAGGCCTTTCGAGGCACTTACTCCCACTCGATGGTGCCGGTGGGCTTGGGGGTCAGGTCGTACACGACGCGGCAGATGCCGGGAACCTCGGCCAGGATGCGGGCGGTAATCTTCTTGAGCAGCGCCCAGTCGAGCTCGGGAACCTCGGCGGTCATGGCGTCGACCGTGTTGACCGCACGGATGATTGCGGGCCACTCGTAGGCGCGCTTGCCGTCGCGCACGCCGGTCGCGCGGAAGTCGGGCACGCTCACGAAGTACTGCCAGACCTTGCCCTCAAGGCCAGCCTGTGCAAACTCGGCGCGCAGGATGGCATCGGCCTCGCGCAGGGCCTCAAGACGGTCGCGCGTAATGGCGCCAAGGCAGCGCACGCCCAGGCCGGGGCCGGGGAAGGGCTGGCGCTCGACCATGCTCTCAGGAAGGCCGAGCTCGCGGCCGATGACGCGCACCTCGTCCTTGAAGAGCAGCTTGACG